>CAJXNF010000001.1 GCA_913056375.1 uncultured Pseudomonadota bacterium
GAACCTGTCTGTCCGGTCTATGCCACCTACCACAACCCAGAAGGTCTCAACGCAATGATCTACAATCGTTGTGTCGGAACACGCTATTGTTCGAACAACTGTATTTATAAGGCTCGACGATACAACTGGTTTGACTATGAATTCCCGGCTCCACTGGATCAGCAACTCAACTCCAACATCACTACCAGAGCCGTTGGGGTAATGGAGAAGTGTAATTTCTGTGTGCATCGGCTGACAGAAGCCAAATTCGCAGCAAATGATCTCGGACGGGATGTTCAAGATGGTGAGGTGGTTACAGCTTGTCAGCAAACCTGCCCAACAAAGGCAATCACATTCGGCAACCTTGCTGATCCTAATAGCAAAGTATCACAATTAGCCAAAAGAAAGCCCGATCTACTCGCTGATCCCGACAAAGAAAACCGTGATCGTCAATATGAGATTTTCCCGGAAATGAACTACAAGCCTGCGGTGACCTATTTGCGCAAGGTCAACCATAAAGAGGTCGCAGGTCTCCATGGCAACGAACACGGCGCGGCTCACTGAGCCACAGCTTACTCTCAAAACAGGAGATATTAATGGCTTCCACAACAATCGGGGGAACCGTAACGGATAGCTCGCGTAATCGTCCTTTTCGTGAAGAAATCGACGAGCACAAGGGACCCCCCGGTATTCGGGCAACCACTTTCAATTATGCCCAGATCAACGATGATATGGTGGAGATGCTGGAAAAGCCGCATCCCTCCTACTTTCTACTTGTATTGGGTTTTCTCTCTGCCCTGCTACTTGGTGCGGTCAGTTTAGCGATACAAGTCGATGTTGGGATTGGGAATAGTGGAATCAGCCATCCCATCGCCTGGGGTTTCTACATCACTGACTTCGTTTTCTGGATTGGTATCGGCCACGCAGGAACGCTGATCTCAGCTGTCTTCTACCTGACTCGAGCACCATGGAGAACCGCGATTTATCGTAGTGCTGAGGCAATGACTGTCTTTGCCGTAATGACGGCAGGGCTGTTCCCACTCCTGCATACTGGTCGCCCTTGGTTAGCCTACTGGCTGATTCCTTACCCGAATGAGCGATACCTCTGGGTAAACTTTAAATCTCCTTTAGCCTGGGACGTTTTCGCAGTTACAACCTATATGTCAGTTTCCATCATGTTCTTCCTGCTGGGACTAGTTCCTGACATGGCAATCATGCGAGATGAAGCCAAAAGGAGAGGCAAGATGCTCCAGGCTAAAATCTACGCTATCTTTGCGATGAGTTGGCGAGGTACGAACCACCAGTGGGTGCACTTCATGAGAGGCTATTTAATTTTTGCAGCTCTGGCGACCCCCTTGGTCTTCTCCGTTCACTCGATCGTGTCCTGGGACTTCGCGATGGCATCGATCCCTGGCTGGCACACTACAATCTTTGCACCCTACTTTGTTGCTGGAGCGATTTTCTCCGGATTGGCAATGGTGATGACTGTGTTGATTCCAGTAAGAGTAGTTTTTCGTCTAGAAGACTACATCAGCTATCACGTGGTCAATAAGGTTTGCCAAGTGATCCTGTTCACCTCGATGATTGTAGGGTATGCCTATGCAACCGAGTTCTTCATTGCTTGGTATAGTGGCAGTCCTTACGAGCGTGCTGTTTTCTACTTCCGACCGTTTGGGCACATGGCTACTTGGTCGCTTACAGGTGATCAACCAGTTTCATTCCCTCTAATAGCCTTCTACTTGATGGTCTTCTGTAACGTCATCGCTCCCATTCCTCTGTGGCGCAAAAAAGTCCGCAACAACCTAGTTGCTGTTTGGATCATCTGCGGCCTGATCAACGTAGGCATGTGGTTTGAGCGATTCAACATTGTTGGCAGTTCTCTGCAACGTGATTTTCATCCATACAACTGGGGAGAATACTGGCCAACTTTGGTGGAAGTCGGTATCACAATCGGAAGCTTTGGCTTCTTCTTCACGCTGTTTAGTCTATTCGTAAAAGCTTTACCGCCGATGGCAATCATGGAATTGAAAGAGGCAGCTGAGCCTCCAATGAGAAAGGGACATCATGAGCACTAAGTTCTCAGGAGTCTGGGGAACTTTTGAATACCTGGATGACACCACAGAAGCAATTGAGGAATTGAGAAAAAAAGGCGTTGAACCGACCGTACTTTCACCCTGTCCTCGTCATGAAATCGATCATGCGTTGGGTGAACCGCAGAGTCCCGTTCCGTTTATCTCTCTCTTTTTCGGAGCGCTAGGCTGCCTGATTGGCTACAGCCTTCCAGCTTGGACCGCTTCGGATTGGGTACTTCCTGTGGGAGGAAAGCCGATTGTGGCGATTACACCATTCACTGTCATCGGGTTTGAGATGACAATTCTTCATGCCGCTATTTTTACACTGCTTGGGCTGACGATTTTGATCATTATCGACTCACTAAAAAATCCTATTCCCAAAGCAGCACGAGAATATCTGCGCTTTCAGCGAGATCGCTTCGGCATTGTTGTGCGCTGCGAAGCTTCACAATGCCAACTCTACGAAGATTTGTTGAAAAAATATCAAGCAGAGGAGGTTTATGTTGAAAAAGGCTAAAGCGCGCCTGATTACTACAGCCTTTGCGATGCTAGCTCTAGGTGGAGTAGTCCTGGCTGTCGACAACTACCCCTATTTTGATCCGAAGGACACGGGTTATGGAATCACCAATGATGATAAGCCGTGGTTTGACGGGAAGGACTATCCTTTCTACCGAGATATGTATGATGGGAAGAGCCTAAAGCCCATGGAAGAGGGAAGCTACGAACAGTTTCCACAAGATTCAGTGCCCGTTAGAGTTTCCTTGAACAAGATTCAGCGTATTTATGACCCGTTCATTCCCGCAATTGCAGGAGACGGTGCAGGAAAAGCAGGGCATCCACGAGAATACTATCCGAGGAATCCTGGCCAACCTACAGCGATATCTATTGCTAGAGGGCAAGTCCTCTACGACACCTACTGCGCGGCGTGTCATGGTACAGATGGATTGGCCAAGACCGTTGTAGTTGAAAAAGGAGTCCCTGCACCGGCGATTGATCAGATGGTAAAGAATCCTGAGTGGGGTTCTCATCTCTATAACAAGATCAAGTACGGCAGTTTCTTTCAGGAACCTCGTGGCTACATGCCTGCCTATGGAGCCCAGACTTCAGTACAAGACCGCTGGGATATGGTCAACTACATGATGAGCGATGCATTCGGTAAAGGAGCCGTGCAATGAAAGAAGTTATCGAACACTCCCAGATTGAACTACCTAAGAGTTTGAAGACAGTACTCTGGGCCTTTGTATTACTTGGTGCAGGCATGTTTGTGATTGGCTTAGCCACCGGTAATGAAGAAGGAATTACACGGACATGGCAAACATTATTGATCAACGTGATGTTTTGGGGAGGGATTGCACAAGCTGGCGTGATTCTCTCCGTAATCTGGCAGATTACTGATGCCAAATGGGGACGTCCTTTCAAGCGACTCGCAGAAGCCTGTGCTGCTTTTCTGCCTGTTGCCTTCGTGATGTTTATTCTGGTGTTCTTCGGGAGTACTGTTCTTTACGAATGGACACACACACCATTCATGCACCATGGAGTAGCTGTCAAAGCTGGTTGGTTGAATATTGAATTCTTCGTTATCCGCAATATTTTCTGGCTGCTGTTGCTCTATGGAATCTCGTATTGGTTCGTTGTGACGTCGATCAAGCCAGATTTGGGACTTGCCCGACGGATTATGGGCTCTCGCTGGGGCGGAGCACTGGCTGACAGATTATTAGATGGATACGGAGATCAGGAAGACGAAGTCACTCGACTGAACCAACTATCCTCGCGCATTGCGCCCGCACTGGCTTTGCTCTATGCAATCGGTGGTTCGTTTTTGGTATGGGATTTCGTGATGACGCTTGATCAAGAATGGTTCAGTACACTTTTTGGTGTATTCTTCTTGATTGGGAGTTTACAAGCAACAATGGGCATTCTGATCGCCATCGCTGTGACCGTTCGGAATCATTCAAAAGTCCTTGCAGAATACATCACAATCAACAGATTGCATGATCTGACAAAATTGGTCTTTGCGTTCTCATTGCTTTGGACATACATGGCCTTTTCACAATACATTGTGATTTGGTATGCAGATCTTCCCGAGGAAACACCATACTTGGTAATTCGGTCACAAACAGAGCCTTGGTCAACTCTATTTTTGATTCTGTTTCTATGGCTCTTTGTGTCAGTTTTCCTGGGGTTGATGCCTAAAACTTTGTGTCGTACCCCCAATTACATCAGATTCATGGGAATCTATGTTGCGATTGGACAATGGCTGGCTGTTTACATGATGGTCGTTCCTTCATTGCAACACTTCGGGCACTATCACATTCTACTTGGATTCCATGAGTTACTAATCACTCTGGGCTTCGGCGGAGCTTTCTTCCTCTGCTACGTTGCTTTCTTGGAGCAGGTACCACTGCTGCCCATTTCAGACAAGCATCTGTGCAAGTCTTGGCACGGCCACTGATTCATCAAAAAAGGCTTTCAAGATCCACTTGGAAGCCTTCCTCACTTTCCTTTCTCCCTAGTTGAAATTCCGAGTAACTGCAGCAATCCATGATCATCCCGCAATGTTTGGGTGAATTCAAACCGTAGCAGAAAGCTTTTGGGATCCTTCACATGCTGGTGTGTACTAATCACCCGGCCACTCAGAGACGAGTACCAATCCTTTTCAATATCTGGATCTGCATCTGGGAACTGCTGCAGGCTCAATGAACCGTGTGCACCCTTGACCACGGGACGATGATAACGAAATGTTGCTCGTTCCAAGTTGATCTGCTGGAGAGCAACAACCCGTGCTTCCTCACCCAGCCTTGCAACGGCTCGAGGACAGCGATCCTCCATCTCACGCCGTGCCGTTTTCCAGAGTTTCTCAAGGGCCTTATCTGGTAAGCCAAGTCGATGGCCAACCTCATAAAAGAAATTTATTTCACTCGGAAGTAGACGACCGTCTACAATCATGATTCCAGCGAGTAGCTTCAGTATCTCAAACGCCAGTTCTCCATCCAACTGAATTGAATGGACTCGAACTTTCCTTTCCAACCTAGCCACCGAAAGTAATTTCTCTTTGAGTTCCTGGCTCTCAGCCAACTCCATTGCCTTCTGCAGGTAGGGAAGTTCTGCATCATCCACTTTACCGTCAATCGTGATGATACCGACCATTACTTCTGCCAGCCAGTTTCTCTGCTTTGAGTCCAAATCTTGGACTACGGCAAAATTCATTGCTTCCTCCGAAAACCATCTGATTTCGCACTTCTAGTTCCCCTCAATTCGTTGCAAGGGGTATGGCATGTCAGACGATTACATTTAGGATTTCTGACACGTGGGTGATGATTCATCTTAGCTCTGCCAGTTCATGCTCTTCTCGGAAATTAACGAAAACATGCGGCATCTTTGAAAGAAAATTGCACCTGACATAAATTGACCAACTTGCTCATCAGCCAACCGCACAGTATCTTTCAAAAGTTCTATCACTCCTTTACTTCCATAAATTGACCTAGGACCATCCAAGATCAAAATCTCATTTCATTGCCCTGTTTGTAACTCACTCATGATCCACAAGCAAACCTCTCTCAACCACATTCACTTCAGTGGAATTTGCGGCACTGCCATGGGTTCTCTCGCAGTGCTACTCCAAAAACGTGGATACCATATCACTGGCTCAGACCAAAATGTTTATCCACCGATGAGTGATTTCCTGATAGAGCATGGTATTCCAGTGCATGAAGGCTTTTCTCTCGCGAATCTGGAGCCGCAACCAGACTTGGTTGTGCTGGGCAACGCGCTCTCACGTGGCAACCCAGAAGTTGAAGCAGCCCTGGCCCAACGTATTCCTTATATTTCAATGGCAGAATTGCTGAAGGAATTCTTCATTCGTGGTCGAACTTCTTTGGTCGTCACTGGTACACATGGCAAAACCACTACAACTTCACTACTTGCTTGGACCTTTGCCAACGCTGGTATGAATCCAGGGTTTCTGATTGGTGGAATTGCTGAAAATTTGAAGACTAGTTGTGCCGATGGCAGCGGAGACTTCTTTATCACCGAAGGAGATGAATACGACACAGCCTTTTTTGATAAACGCTCCAAATTTTTCCACTACCTGCCTGATCAGTTGGTACTAAACAACTTGGAATTTGATCATGCTGATATTTTTGCGTCCCTCGAACAAATACAGCAAAGCTTCCGCTGGCTTCTTCGTCTGGTTCCGGGCAATGGACTCGTGGTTGCGAACGGTGACGATGACAACCTCAAACCTGTACTGGAACAAATTTACAGTCCCTTGTTAACGTTTGGGCTAGGGCCGGATTGTAATGTCCGCATTGAGGATATTCAAATCTGTGAGACAGGTTCTCAGTTTCGGCTGGAAGGTGCTGGTCAAAATTCTCAACAAATCTGGAATTTGCCGATGGCAGGCATTCACAACATTCGTAACGCCACGGCTGTCATTTTACTGGCTCAGCACAACCATCTTAGTACCGAACAAATTCAGCAGGGCTTTTCAAGCTTTCAAGGTGTAAAACGCCGTCAGGAATTGCGGGGAACCATCAATGACATCTGGGTGTATGATGATTTTGCTCACCATCCTACGGCAGTTGCAGAAACCATTCGGGCTCTTCGACAGAAGCATCCTGGGAAACGCCTTTGTGCGGTCTTTGAACCGAGAAGCAATACCAGCGTCCTGCGGATACACCAAGAACAATTGGTCAGCGCCTTAGCTCAGGCAGACGAAGTTCTCTTGGCACCACCACATAGAGCAGAGAGAATTCCTACAAATGATCGATTAGACGTCCAGGCAATAGTGCACGCCCTGAACAGCCAGATTCCAGCCCAGGCGTTGGAAACCTCAGCTATCTTAGAACATTTAAAAGCTACCGCTGCTAGTGGTGATGTGATTCTCATCATGAGCAATGGAAAGTTTGATAATCTGCATGAACGCTTATTGAAAGTCCTGAACTCTGAGGCAGGTTTAGCATGAAGCCCTTGAACTGGCTGATCTTGTTCGTGGTTGGTCTACTGCCGATTGCTGGGCTGGTTTGGACCTTCCAAACTGATCCTCATTTGGCGGTTCCTGAAGACTCCAAAAATTCTTGGATTGACCCACTGACAGCCATCATCTTTGTTTATGTCAATCCAAGTTGTGAAGCTGGTCAGGATCCCTGTCCTCCTCCTCTCTGGATGGGAAGACATGAAATCACCAACCAGCAATTCCAGAGGTTCCGGCAGTCGCATTCGAGTCGGAATTACCGGAATCAGCCCTTAGACACTCCATTGCAGCCAGTCGCTTATGTCAGTTGGGAAGAAGCTCATGCATTTGGTGAGTGGTTAACCCAGCAACACAGTGGTCGGTATCGCTTTCGCTTGCCAACATCAAAAGAATGGCAACAGGTTTGTGAAACCAGAGAAGCTCAACCCTGGAAAACTACTGAGCAAGCTTGCCAGTGGGCTTCAGTGAGTGATGAAGTCGCAGCTGCAACTTTTGGTTGGAGTCACCCCACTCATCCTTGCAACGACAATTTCACAGTCAGTGCTCCAGTCGGCTCTTTTCCTGCCAATGCCCACAACCTTTATGACGTACTGGGTAATCTTGCGGAATGGACTAGTGAAAAAGCGACACTTCCAAATTCAGCAGAGCAAGGATATATCACCCGTGGAGGTAGCTGGTTCAGCCCTCCAGATCAGATTTCCTGTAAATTTCAGGAAGCTTTTTCTGCGCTCACTTCAGACCCTCGCATTGGCTTTCGGCTAGTTGCTGAAGGACTTCCAACCCCAGAGCAATGAAAGGGAATCATCCACTATTCAGGTGGTTGTTCTACTCACTGCTGCTCATCGGATTAGGAACGCCACTAGCAGCAGAAACAATCGCACCACAAACCCTACTTCAATCCGCTACAACCAAAAAAATTGCCCAACATTCTTATTGGTTGCGGCTACTTCACTATCGTTCCACTACCCCAACCAGCAAAAGTGAGATCGTCAGTCAGGATTTTTTCCTGGATCCCAACGGTGCACAGAACCCCCAAGCTGAACTGAACGCTACATTGCGAGCGTTTTATGAACCAGTTGGTGAGAATCCTGATCAACATGCACAGTGCCGTTTCATTGCACGCTTTCACTGGTTGCAGCAACAACTCGATTTTTCCCCAGCACCCCCACTCATCGAATGTCCACGCTTTCAACGCTGGGCCGGACTATCCAAACTTGATTCGCTAAGCGTAGTCTTTGTTTCGGCTTATTTGGACAATCCTGCTTCTTTTTTCGGTCATCTTTTAGTCAAGATTAACTTGAAGGAGGGACTCTTTGCGCATCCTCTGCTCAGTCCAACACTTAACTTTGGTGCTAGCCCGGATCCAGCTGATAACGCTTTAGTTTATGCAGTGAAGGGAATTTTTGGTGGCTATAGTGGCCGCTTCTCTGACGAAAGATTCTATAACTTTCAGCATGTTTATGGAGAAAACGAATTACGAGACCTGTGGGAATACCCTCTGAAGCTAACGGAAGCTCAGCAGCGCCGTGTACTTTTCCACACTTGGGAACTGCTGCAGGATATTCACTTTGAATACTATTTCTTCTTGGAAAACTGCGCTTATCGTATGGCAGAACTAGTAGCCATGGCTTGGGAAGAAGAGATTAATCTTTATTCTCCATCTGAATTCTGGGCCATTCCCGTCGATGTTTTCTTTCGATTACAACGTCTGCAAACTCCTGATGGGCAGTCGGTGCTTGGAGAACCAATCCTTGTCCCTTCCCGACAACGTAGACTGCAGTGGAAAACCCTAGACCTGAATGAATCCCAGCAAGATTGGGTGATCCGAATCCAACGCCAACCAGAACAACTGAATAAATTAGAACAATCTGGACTATCTCCAGAAGCCCAAGCTCAGGTGCTTGATGCGCTCACAGACTTGCTACAGTACCAGAAAGCACGAGAAGAGATGCTCTCAGAGTCTCTTCAGAATCTGCGTCAACAAGTTCTGCTGAGACGTAGTGAACTACCGATACTTGTTAAGAAACCACAACCACTCACACCCGATCCTTTGAAGGGACACCCTCCTTTGAGAACTCAGTTTGGTGGGTTTCAAAGAAACGACACAGAGCCAGGGATAGAAGTGGGCATTCGTGCAGCCTATCATGATCTGTTGGATCCAGTTCATGGACATCTCCCCTATGCTGAGTTACAAGCGCTAGATTTGAAAATCCGTTTCGACGAAGCACGCTGGTGGATTCATCAACTGAAATTTTTTGAGATTCAAAATCTTTCTGTTTCCCCAACACGATTAGACACGGTTTCAGGAGTTTCTTGGCGAACAAGCGGTGAGTGGCAAGAGGAAGCCCTTGATGAATCTCAGCATAAAGTCATGCGACTCGTTGGAGGCATCGGGCAGAGTGTAGCTCTACACCCTGATTTAGTTGGATTTACTTTTGCCGACACAATTTTGCAATCACGAACAGGTTCAATACCAGAAACCAGCTTTCAATTGCAGCCTGTTGTGGGTGTACTCTGGCAAACTGGTGATCAATGGTCCATGTTAGCTCAATCCAGTTATCGCCAACCATTATTGGGCGAAAGTGCAATCGGCCTTGGTACCGAATGGGAGGGGCGTTGGCAGGTAAATTCAAAATGGGGACTTCGTTTTACTTGGCAACAGCAAGGGACTGTACAAGAAGCCAAAGTGCTAGTTCATCACTTTTGGTGAGATATGCACGAACTGCTCAGCACCACTCTGTTGCCTTTGGTGGCACTGCTCATTGGCTTATTGGCTTTTGCTATTTGGAAGCAGGATCAAAAGCGACGGCAGTGGGCTGCTTGGCTCTGCAGCATTATCCTCTTGCTGATCTGGTTGCTGACCGAAGTATGGACCGTTTCCGCATCCAGCGATATTAACTGGGCTAGTCTGCTTGCCAAGCATCAATTGTATTCGAACCTCGCATGGTATCTGATCCTTTGCAGTACAGTTTTATTGTGGCTTTCTTTGCGGTCGACTACTCCCGTAATTAGGATTGTTCTAGATACCTTTGTACTCCTCTTCTTGGTTTTTGGTTTTCTCACCATCTGGGGGATGGTTTGGATGGGGCAATTGCTCAGTAATCCCCAAGCTTTTTGATATCTCCTAGTAGCTTTTCTTGCCGCAAAGAATTCAACCTGTTAATCTGTAATTTCAATTTTCAACTATCTTGAGGTTTTATGAAAAAGTATCTTCTTGTAGCTTTCAGCCTAGCTGTTTTTGGACTACCAACCTCAAGTTTCGCTGATTCGCGACAATTGGTTGAATTTCCTGAAATGATGCGGGATCACATGCTGGAAAACATGCGGGACCACCTACTGGCCCTGACTGAGATTCAACAGTATCTCGCGCTGGAAGAATATGAAAAAGCTGCCACTGTCGCAGAAAATCGACTAGGCATGTCCTCTTTGAGCGGTCACGGTGCATCACACATGGCTCGTTTCATGCCCGCAGCTATGCAGCAAATTGGCACACAAATGCACAAGGCAGCCAGCAGATTTGCGATCATTGTGCAAGAGGGTGGTTTAGAAGGCAGTACACCCAAGATTGCTGAAGGACTAGCAGGGGTCATGCAGCAGTGTGTTGCCTGTCACAGTTCTTACCGGGTTCATCCATGATCAAAAAAAACCGATCATGGAGATATTCATGGAGATATTCATGGAGATATTCTCTGTGTTGGCTGATCGGCACTCTTCTCATTTCTTCAACAACCTGGGCTGCAACTTGTCACTCACCGACTCCGGCGAATCAAGATCAATCTATTCTTTCACCAACTGGATTTGGTTGCCATCCGCAGGCTGACAACAGGATTCATGGAATTCAGTGCATTCACGACAACCAAGAAGCCTCTCTTCTTCGTAGGAAAGCAACATTACCTGACCCAAACACCTTTGCTAGTTTTGCCTCTCAGTTCACTATAATCGCAGCTGATTGTCCCATAACCAGCACCTGTTCTACAGACTCAATCCAGCCAGTTTTTGAACATATCTTTCTTCGAAATAGTGTCTTCCGAATCTAGGCTATCTTGCTACCCAAATTTTATGTGATTTGACAGAAACTTTTGGTTGTGAGTAGCGATATGATGGAGAGTCAGCTTGTTCTGAGGAGAAGACAACTGATTGCCCTTTTGCTAGCACTGATTGTCGGGCTATTTTTGTTTGAACCCTGGTCATTATTTTCCAAGCCAATTTGGGAACAGGCACCCAGCAGTGAGAGCATTGCCAAAGGGGAGCAAATATTTGCAGCAAATTGTGCGGCATGCCATGGAGAGAAGGCTGTAGGAGAAAACCTCCAACGTCCGCTGGGAGGTATGAAGGATCAAGGAGGTTACCTAGCTCCAGCTCTCAACGGAACTGGTCACGCATGGCATCATCCTGATGAAATACTGTTTAGGATCATTCAGGCAGGTTCGATTGCGGAAGATTCACCAATGCGGGGCTTTGCTGGAAGGCTCAGTGATTCCGAGATTGTTGCTAGCATCCATTATTTCAAATCACTCTGGTCAGAAGAAATTCTGAATCGACACAAAGAAATGGTACAACACTGATCCATTCTGAGTTTCATTCCATACTCTCTTACTACGGAATTTCAATGAAAACACTGACAAGTAAACTTCTATTCTTACTATCACTAACAGTGGCATCTGCTGTTTGGGCCTCCGATATCACGATGTACAAGCACCCACAATGTGGCTGCTGTGAAAAGTGGGCGAATATCCTGCGTGATGAGGGATATCGGGTTACCAGCAAAGGCACCTACAACATTGAGCAACTCAAAAACCAGATGGGATTACCGAGTTCTCTGCGCAGTTGCCACACTGCCATCATTGGAGATTTCATCATTGAAGGGCATGTACCCGAAAAGACACTCGCTCGCTTTCTTGCTGACCCACCAGTTGGTGCCCAAGGACTAGCTGTACCGGGGATGCCCATCGGTTCACCGGGGATGGAACATCCAACCCGAAAAGACGCATATGATGTGCTTTGGTTTGACCAGCAAGGCAAGGCACAGGTCTTCGAACACATTGACTAAAGCTCTTGTCTCAAAGCAAATCTCAAACGCGTTGTGGAGATTCCTCCATACGCTAATTTACCAAAGATAATTCTATACGCTAAACACCAACGGAGTTAGAGATGTCTGATCTCGGCACGATCGCCCTGATGATCGCTCTTGCTGCTTGTCTCTACGGCACAGTTGTACCCCATCTGGGTGTTAGAACAAACAACTGGAACCTGATTCGTTCTGCACAAAATGCCAGCATCATCAGCTTCTTTCTGATTGCTATCGCCTCTGGAGTGCTCATCCATGCACTTGTGGTCAGTGACTTCAGCATCTTCTATGTCTGGCGCAACTCCAGCGTTGACATGCCGATGTTCTTCAAAGTGACGGCATTCTGGGGAGGCTTGGAAGGTTCGCTGCTATTTTGGATTTTGGTTCAGAGTTTCTTCGCAATGGTCGTTGCTTTTCGCTACCAGTATAGCAATCGAGAAATCATTCCCTATGTAATTGCTACTCTGAATGGAATCCTCTGTTTTTTGCTCGTTTTGCTCCTCGGTTGGTCCAATCCCCTGGACCTGCAAGCAACCATTCCTGCAGAAGGACGAGGACTGAATCCGCTGCTACAGCATATTGCCATGGTGATTCATCCACCTTCGTTGTATCTGGGCTTCATCGGTTTTAGCGTGCCCTTTGCGTTCGCGATTGCTGGAATGATTCGAGGCAAATTAGACAATGAGTGGGTACTGACCACTCGCCGCTGGACTCTGGTCTCTTGGTATTTTCTATCAATGGGATTGATCCTCGGTGGGCAGTGGGCGTATGAAGAATTAGGATGGGGTGGTTTCTGGGCTTGGGATCCTGTTGAAAACGCTGCCTTCATGCCTTGGTTGACAGGTACCGCTTTCCTACACTCTGTGATGATCCAGGAAAAGCGCAACATGCTCAAAATATGGAATGTTGTGTTGATCATCATCACATATGGGCTAACCATCATCGGAACATTTCTAACCCGCTCAGGAGTGGTTAACTCGGTTCATTCCTTCACTCAATCTGAAATCGGCCCTGCCTTCCTGGTCTTCCTCGCTGTTGTCTTGGTTGTCGGTTTTGCGCTGCTCTTTCGACGCATTCAAATGCTGGAATCCGAACACAAGATGGAAGCCGTGCTCTGCCGTGAAAACGCCTTTCTCGCTCAGAACGTTATCTTTGTCGGAATGGCATTCACTGTTTTGCTGGGAACCACTTTCCCGCTGCTTGCTGAGGCGATTCGTGGCACAAAATTGTCCATTCAAGCACCGTTTTTCAATACGATCATGGCACCGATGGGCTATGTTCTATTTTTCTTAATGGGTATTGGGACTGTGATTGCCTGGAGGAAATCAAGTAAGGAAAGCCTGCGTAGAAACTTTCAGAATCCAATGATTACAGCAACTGTTGGAACTATCATCCTGGCTGTTTTCATACCCTTTCATTTGGAAGCGTTTACAATTTTTTGGATCGCTATCTTTGTCACAGTCACCATCCTGATTGAAGTTGGTAAGGCGGCCCATGTGAAAGGCAAGCAGTTGCAGGCTGGACCTCTAGTAGGAATGATTCACGTTTTTCAGCGCAACCAACGTCGGTACGGTGGACTAGTGATTCACTTGGGAGTAGTGCTGATGTTCCTCGGTTTTGCTGGTACGTTCTTCAGCGAGGAACGCGATCTAACACTAGAACGCGAAGAAATGGTGCCACTGAACGCCTACTATCTAAAGTTCACTGGTGTTGAACAATTTCAGGTACGCAACGCCACACACCGAGCTGCAATCATTGAAGTCTATGATCAGGACAAACAGTTGCTGGAAGTGATGAAGCCTGCCAAAAGCTTCTATCCAACCCAACCACAGCCCCTGACTGAAATTGCACTACGAAGAGAATTCCTGAAAGACCTCTACCTGATATTTTCCAGTGAATCTGGTGCGGACAGCGAATTAGTGACAATCAAGACCTATGTCAATCCACTCGTTGGTTGGGCCTGGATGGCTCTTCCCGTATTCACTCTAGGTATCGGCATCTGTTTAACTTATCGACCACGCAGTTTGACCTCGCGCCAGGAAGTATTGCGTCAACAGTACATTGCTGCTGAAGGCTGAGTATGTGGAAGTCATGGAAATTCTGGACAGTTTGGGCCACCTTGGGTGGATTGATTGGTCTGTTCGCTTTTGGTTTCACCACAGACCCCAAGAAAGTTCCTTCTCCACTGATTGGTCACGAAGCTCCAAATTTTCAACTCGTCAATCTCTGGAACGGGGAATCTGTTGAACTAAGCGCTCTACGCGGTAAGCCTGTAGTTTTGAACTTCTGGGCTTCCTGGTGCGTTGAATGCCAACAAGAAGCTCACATTCTGGAAGCTTTTCACAAGCGTTACGGGGAAACAGTTCCTCCTCAGGTTCACGTACTTGGTGTAGCCATTCAGGACAAATCTGAGCAAGCACAGGCTTTTGCACGACAGTTTAATAAAACGTACTTCCTTGGCCTCGATAACACCAATGGTGACATCGCTTTGGAGTATGGTATCTATGGGGTGCCAGAAACGTTTTTTATCGATCCTCAAGGAAAGATTCGTTTCAAGCAAATTGGGGGGGTCAGCGCAGAATTGATGCAGGAACAAGTCGACGAAATGCTTGGTCAAGGGTAGTCTTAATCAGATTAGACAACTTAGTTTTTTGAGACAGGAGGCCTCATGAAGTTCATTATTCCTTTTCTGCTAAGTTTCGCTGTTGGCTGGAGTGGTCTGCAGGCTGACCAACGTAATCCAGAATTGCCTGATCTTTTTAGCCAACTGGAACAGGCGGAAACCTCCTATACGGCAAGTCCGATTGTTCAAAATATTTGGACGATCTGGTTAAAGCATCCGGACTCACAGCTTACACAAGCCATGAAAGCAGCTTCCGAGATCATGCAGAACGGTGATTTGGAGCAAGCTGAGTTATTATTTACGCAATTGATCGAAAAAGCTCCTGGCTGGGCAGAGGCCTGGAACAAGCGAGCCACTGTTCGCTACTACAGAGACAACCTGATCGGCTCAATTGCTGACATCAAGGAAACCCTTGTCTTGGAACCTCGCCATTTTGGCGCACTCTCTGGTCTAGGAATGATCCAAATGCGTCTTCAGGATTATTCAGAAGCCTTATCAACCTATGAGTCTCTGCAAAAAATTCATCCAAACTCACAGGATGTTGGCAGAATACTTCCTGCACTACGTCAGCAGATTTCTCAACAGTACCTCTAAACCTTCCTCTTCAAACTACTATCCATGAAATTCCAGCAAGTCCAGGAACTCTGGGAAATCAATCCAAATCAGTTCCTTGGATTGTTCAGTCCACCGGGTCAGAAGGAGCATCAATTATTTGCTGCACTCTGTGGAGCAGCAGTAAGAGGAAAAACTGATCTTGTCCAGATTAGTGCGCAGGAACTTGAAAGAGAATCTGGATTAAAGAGTGATGAACTCAGCGCAATGCTTGTACAACTGGAAGAAAAGGGAGTAGCTCGTAGAATCAAGGAATCCAAATGACTCTATCTACGCTAGGTGAGAATTATCCACAATTACATGCCAGCGCTTATGTTGCAGAGAGCGCACAGATCATTGGCAATGTTCGACTAGCGGCCAAGAGCTCTGTTTGGTTTCAAAGTGTGCTGAGGGGAGATTCGGATCTAATCATAATTGGTGAAGAAACAAACGTACAAGATGCGACCATCTGTCACGTTGATCCAGGCTTTCCTTTAGAGATTGGTACTCGAGTCACAGTCGGTCATCGCTGCATTTTGCACGGCTGCACGATTGGAGATGACTGCCTGATCGGGATGGGAGCTATTCTGATGAACGGTGTGCGAATCGGAGAGGGAAGTATCGTTGGAGCAGGAAGTTTATTGCTGGAAGGAACCGAAATTCCTCCTTTTTCGCTGGTAGCTGGTTCGCCAGCCAAGGTGAAGAAAACTTATGGGCCTGAGATTCTTGAACAGATTCGTCAGGCAAGTGCCCATTATGTCAGCAGAGCGGAACACTACCGCAGCAACTGGCAGAAACTCGCATCCTAGGCGCTTTGTGCTAGAGCGTCGTAGTTCATGGGGGAGGCGTTATATCGGTGAATTTCCGCAAACACCTGTCGCAGTTCCTGTGGACTTAGGTCTGAAAGAACCTTGTGATTGCTGCCTAGCAGACGGTTCAAAAAGAGCATCTGCTGCTCTTCAGATCGATAACCAAAAATCTTCAGTTGTTGCCGCAAAACATCGAAGACTCGTTGACTAATCTGAGGTTGGCTTTCTTCCTCGACTACTTGAAAATTTTCCTTGGACAGAGAACGCAACTCTTGGCGCAGTTCTACTTCTTCAGAAAGCTTTGAAAATCTTTTGCGCTCTCGGAGGACTTCCACCACAACGATCAAACCTGTGATCATCAGGGAAATCAAACAAAAACCGAGCAGTATGGTCTCCATGAACAAACTCCGTTGGCATGCGGAAGAAAAATTGCTAAGGCATCCGGCCTAAGGCATTGACGCACACAAGATCCACAAAAGCACAAAGCAGACCAACCCTTCCTGTCTATATTTCTCATCAAAACAACCCAACAAACACTCTTTACAGCGCAAGCAACCCTTGAAGAACAGCACCATTTACGCTTCTCCAGCACCACCTCGACTTGATCCCCGGCCTCATGCAGACCTGCGTGCACAGACACGCCAATTGGCCGGTGAACACCTACGAAATGTGGAACTAGCACCGGCAATTCGTCGTAGTCAGGAATTACAAAATTCTCTACTCACTGAGTATGCGGGTGACTCACCAGAAAATATCGAACTTCTGAAAAAATGTCTTCAAGAAGTCAGCATCATGGGAATCAATTTTGTGATTCCCAAACGGCGTGTACTCCTCAGTGTTCATGAGATTTTGCGTCTATCAAACCTTGGGTTTCGCTTTGGCAAACTGGACCCAGACTTTGAGATTCACTTACAGCAAGGTCGTCGTATTCCTTTTTTTCAGGGAGAGCCACTTCCCAAGCAAAACTGGGAACAAAAATTTGCCTGTGTACTCAAACACAAAATTTGCCTGGAACTTCTACAAGAATATCGTTCCGCTTTGGAAACTATTAATCAGCAACGTCAACAAACTCTTGAAAGCAAGAATAAGAATTCAAGCCTGAACAAGGAACTACGGCAGCAGGCAGAAGAGAACATGTTTGAGTTTAAGGTTCCCACCAAGTTCGATTTACTCGATCCCCCACTAATTCCAATGGAGGAAAGCCTATTTGCTCATGATCAACAAGTAATGGAAGCGACCCTGTCCGATGTTGCCAAGAAAGTACTGGAGATGCAAAACCAGGGAGAGCTTCCTTCTTTATTCCAAGAAACCACACTTCCCGAGATTCAGAGTGTACCGCACCATGTGATGATTCTGTTGGACATGAGTGCTTCGACCTTCGAGAAAGAAATCTTTAAGCTCTCCAATCTGGTTTGTGCAGAGTTATTGAGAACTCTGCCAACCTATTTGCCTGACGCTACGTTGAGTATTTTACCCTATAGTGACGGTGCTCAGGGGGTAATGAATAATTTTCAGAATTTCATTGCACCAGGCGGCACAACTGCCTACGATGCCATCTTTTCATTTTCTCAGCAGTTGCTTGGGAAAACAGAAGGGCATCGAGTGGTGATTCATCTCTCTGATGGATTACCCAACAGCTTGGAAGACGCTTGCCAACAGGCCAAACAGTTTCCGACGCTCAATATTCACTATGGACAAATCATTTTCGGCCATACTAAAAGAGTTGGTGACTTAGCAGATTATCTGTTTGTGGATGAAGCTACTACTTCCGGACAAGATCGAGATTCCACCCGTTTTGAAAAATATGTGTCTCACTTCACTGATGTTGCCTTGGCTTCACAAGGAGAACAAATCATACTCTGGGTCATGCAACATCTTGATGAAGCGGTGATCGCCATGCTGGATCTATTTATCGGGCAATATTTCCTGCAGCAAGCTTCACCTGAGACTACTCATTCTGAAGACACACCCACGTCCCTCTAGACCCCTTACTATTCGTTACCTGTTATGCGAACACCGGTTGCTGCTCTCCCGGACGCAGTGTGTGAAGAGTTGGACTTATTACAACAAGTTCAACAGGGAGCCTTGCGTGATCAAGCTGATGAAGCTGACCCCAATTATTATGATGACATT
Organism: uncultured Pseudomonadota bacterium; assembly: GCA_913056375.1. Classification (GTDB taxonomy): domain Bacteria; phylum SAR324; class SAR324; order SAR324; family NAC60-12; genus JCVI-SCAAA005. The sequence continues at coordinate 18,248 of CAJXNF010000001.1, forward strand.
CTCGAGTTGCGTGATTCTCTAAGTGAAGCGCATCCAGAGGATTTACCGGCGCTGACCACCCAAATTGAGCAACTGGTTCTGCTTGCTCAACGCCAACAGGAGCGGACACCACGGAACCGAAGTTTTCACTGGCACTCCCCATATTTTGCCCACATGCGCTTGCAGGAGCAGGGGAAAACTCGAGATTTACTGCTTGGCAACCAGAACTTCTTCTCAGGCCATCTCTCCTGCTCCATAGTCGACTGGAAGAAGGCTCCGGTTAGTCAAATTTTCTATCGTTACCAGGAAGAGGAAGAATATATTGAAGAACTGGGAGGGCGTGAAGTTGAAGGACGGCTTTTACTGAGAAGACTAGTCCGTATCGAAGATGGAGTTCTACGCAGTGTCAGTTGTCCACAAGGAACGTGGTTTTTTGAAGACGGTCAGTGGTTTCAGTGGGAACAGACGAGGATTGAGTTAAGTGGTGGAAGTGGTAGTGCTACTCGACCAATCCATGAAGTTGGACCGTACCGACTGGATAAGCACCTACCTCAAATCACAGCCCTGATTGATGAACGGCAGTTTGAAATCATTAGTCAGCCAGAAGCTGGGGTGATTCTTATCCAGGGTGGGGCTGGTTCGGGCAAAACAACCGTGGCTTTACATCGACTCGCCTACCTGATGACGCAAAAGCCAAACTACTTCAACAGCAATGGCATCCTACCAATTGTTTTTAATCGGGCCCTTGCCCAGTACATTAGCAAGCTGCTACCTTCACTTGGCGTTGATGGGGTAGAAGCAAGAGTCTTCCAGGAATGGGTTGCTCAGTTACGTCAACGTTTTTTCCCAGACCTGCCTTCTCGTTATGCTGAGAATACTCCCGTAAGAGTGATCGAGTTCAAGCGAAGCCCTGTCATTCTTGCTTGGTGTGCTAGGGAGCTAGAGCATCGACTGGAACGATTTCAGGCTACTCTGATGAAGTTGTTTAGTTCATTGACCAACGGGAGCGATGTAATCACTGTGTGGAACAGTTCTGCCAAATCTCCAGTGACCGATCGGTTATCTCGCCTAATGAAATGGACCCAGGGGCAAGAAACCCTTACACATCTACCACCTACGCCCGATTCCTCAATCCGGCAGCGCATAGACCGCCTAGTAGAAGATTGGTTTCCTGATGTCCTCAAGAGCCCTCAAGCATTAGCTCTTCAACTCTGGAATGACGCACTGATTCAACGTAGAGCCCTGCAGGAAGCAATCACTGATTTTGCTCCAGGTTCGTTCAGTGAAAGTCAACTCGACGAAATTTGGAGTTGGAACGTACGTTGTTACCAGCGGCGTCAGGTCATCGTCGGAGAACGAGTCGAAGAAGATGGAGAAACACCCGAAGGTTGGCTAGAAAATCAGAGTCTCAGCGATGAATTGCCAACCCTAGATGAAGAAGATGACACTCTACTGCTACTGCTTTACCAACTGACTACGGGACCTCTCCGTGGTCGGAAGAATAAATTACTGCAGTATCATCATTTACTAGTGGATGAGGTCCAGGATTTCAGTATTCCAGAGCTTCAGTTACTACTCTCTATGACGCCTCCAGAGCGTAGAAGCGTAACGTTGGCTGGAGATATGGATCAACGTATTTTGGCAGGAAATCGCTATCAGGACTGGGATACCATGTTACAGGCCCTGAGTGTGGAAGTTACCGCAATGGAACCGCTAACGATTGGCTACCGGTCTACCTATGAAATTATGGAGGTTGCCAGGCATGTCATTGGCCACCTAAGCGTAAATACAGTATGGGAAGCCACAAGACATGGCGCGCCTGTGGAACGGTTTGGCTTTCAGCATCCAGGAGTACTGATTGCGTTTCTAGTGGATAGTCTTGGCAGTTTACTGAGGAGAGAGCCTTCAGCGAGTGTGGTTGTACTTACCCGTGAGCTACCGGAGGCTAGAAAAATTGCAGAGCAGTTAGAGCGAGCCGAAATACCAGGATTACGATTGGTTGCCGATCAGGATTTTTCTTTCAGGGCCGGAGTTGAAGTGACTGATATTTCACAAACCAAGGGACTTGAATTTGACTATGTACTCTTAGTCGACGCAGATGCTTCCACTTATGGCCCAGATGATCTATCTCGGCACTTGCTCTACGTCGGGATCACTCGTGCTGCTCATCAACTGTGGCTGCTTCATTGCGGTAACCCATCTTCCCTCCTTCCAGACACCCTCCGCTGAAGTCTGTGATCGCCCTTCCAGCAAGCGAGAAAACAGTGGAATTTCTCGGGGTAATTTGGAGTCAGGTAGTGGTAAGAAGACTTCTGCGTTGCGCTCCGTGACATCTCCCTCCAGCAAGCCATTTTTATCATTTATATTGAGTGGAGGAGATGTCGCATAGCTTAGAAGTAGCTTTCCTTCGAGCGACTTGAGATTGGGATGATAGATTCGTAGGCGTTCTTGGTACTCACGAGTCTGAATCAAGTAGTAGGCGATACGCGACCAAACTGGCAGAGCTCCGCTGGAACCTGTCAGGCGGAACCGGTTTGCAGTTGCTTCGGCTTCCCCAGGTCGATCTGAGCCAACATAGACGGCGATTGTATATCCTCCCTGAGTTTGCATTCCCTGTCGTGTTGGAACTGGCAGATGACCAACAAAGGTCGCATTTGAATAATTGTTGGCAGTTCCCGTTTTGCCCAGAGCAGGGATTTGTACTGTCACCTGTTTTCCATCTTCACGCACATACTCTGTTTGTAGAAAGCGTTTTGCTCTTCGACCTGTTCCATACTCAACTACTGAACGCATAATTTCTTGCAAAGCTCGATTGACACTGGGATCAAGAATGTTACGAGATTGATGATTCGCTTCGTAAATAGTTCTGCCCCCGGTATCCTCAATCCGTTGAATCAATGACCAATGATTTTTGGGTGATGTGGAATCTCCAAAAACTTGACCCGTGGCCAGTGACTGATAGAGCATTGCCAGATCTTGTAGCGTTACGTCATTCGCACCAAGCGGAAACGAAAGCACCGGCTGAAGCGAGCTCTCAACACCTAGGAGTTTTGCTACTTCCACAACTGTCTGTAGGGAAAGCAGCATCCTGAAGTCATGATTCCAATAAAGACGTGCCGTTGAATAGGGCTCCTGGCGCAATACATCCTGCTGACGTTGTTGCATCAGGTCCTCAAGCCCCTGAAAAATCGTGGAACGGATCTTTCCATGCAACCAAATATTAGCTGGTGAAAAGAAGCGCTCTCGCTGATTCGAAGTCCAGACCTGATTGTACAAGCGGAAGCGATAGGGAGTTATGGGAACCCAGCCTTTTGTGAGATCACGAGGATTCTCTGCGTAAGCCAATCGTGGAGGTATGGGGGTGTTATAAGGATCTGTCCGCAGCGCACTTTCATGAACATAAAAATTTTGAATCCACTCTCCAGCCACCTGATCATCTGTTTTGAAACTGCCGTTGAGGAAAGCATCTTCTGTTTGTACCAGTTGCTGCCGTAACCGTTCTTGCACCTCCTGAAGGCGCAAAAAGTTATGTTCCAATAACTCTCTTTCGCGGCTTACACGCGCAGAACCCGAACGCAAACGTGAGCGCACCTCAGCACGCCAGTTCCGACCATGATAAAGATTGCGCAGCGCCTGCTCTTCTTCAGGTGGTTCAAAGGCAGTGTTGCGCAAGAGCTCCTGCCGAGCCGCCTCCATCAAGTACGGCTGCATTCGATACTGAGTGTCAATGATTCCATAAGTATCTCTCAACCGGACAACGTAATCTGCACGGCTCTCATTCTCTTCTCGTGCAAAGCGGGCAAATTCCATTAGTCGTTCGAACTGCTCTAGGTCCAAGTAATCAAGCAGGTGTTCCAGCAAGTAGATACTGGCTAGATTCTCTGAAAGCGCACCAGCCCAGACCATCGAACTTTGATTGTCTGGTGGATTATGATCGGGCTTGGGAATGTAGATTTCACCCTGCCATTGATAAACCCGATACTCATTGGACAAGGCCTCCAACGGATTCCAACCCAACTCCATTGCCACCATGTACAGTAGCAACTTGAAGGTTGATCCAGGTTGACGATAGGCCTGCATGGCCCTGTTGAATCCACGAGGCTCAAATCCACCTGCAAAAGCCCGAACCTCACCATCTTGCAAAACCATCACACCACCGTCGAGGGTTGGCTGCTGTTCAATGCTCGCCTGCCAAATAGATCCGTCGTTATCACGTTGATGCAAGGCCACTAGAATTGGGCCACCAGTTTTCAGGTTCTCAAGCGCTTGCTGAAAATCTTTTTTTCGAAGTTTGTTGGGTGCTTGTGGATTTATTCGACGGACGAACTCTTCCAACAATAAACCCCGCACTTCTGCCCGATCAGTTCCCACTTGAACCTTTACGCTCGGGTTATCTCCCAGCAACACCTCTTCAATTCGGCCAGTGTAGAAATTTCCTGATTCAGGTTGTAATGAGGATGGCTCTGGATTCGTGACTGGAGCAGCATAGCCATTGCGCTGAAATTCTAAGCGAGAGAGATGTCGCCGCAACTCAAACTGCGCAAGATATTGCAGATTGGGGTCAAGTGTCGTCTGAATGCGAAGTTCACCCTTCTCCACCCCTTCAGCACCATAGTCCTGTAAAATGGAGTGAAATGGCTCTTCGTTCATCTGCTGGCGGACCACCTCAATCTGGTGATTGTCTTGATAACGGAAAGACCCTTGTCGAAAAGCTACCAAATCCTGAGACGCCTCCAGGAAACGCTCCTCAGAGATGAGTTCCATTTCCAGCATATTCCGTAAGACATAGTCTCGACGCTCCGTTGCTCTCTCAACAATACGCTGTATTTCCTCTGGATTCTGGGTTCGGAATGGATTGTAGTTTGCCGGCCCCTTAACCGAACCGGCAATGAAGGCAACTTCAGAAAGATTTAACTCTGATACGTTTTTGTTGAAATAGTAACGGGCTGCAATCGCCAATCCTTGCCCTGTTCCATGCACATGGAAGAGATTGGTATAGAATTCAAGAATATCTCTTTTGCTATAGCGAGCTTCCAAACGCAGGGCATCCAGTGTCTCCAGTGCCTTGTTTGCCCAACGATCCTCTCCGTGTTCCGGACGATGTTCAAACAAAAGCTCTGAAGTCTGCTGGGTGAGAGTACTACCTCCCTGAATAACACGCCCCGCAAGCAAATTAGCCCAAGACGCTCGAAGGATTCCAATAGGATCGACGCCGATATGCTGGTAAAAAGATTGGTCTTCACTGGCAATGATTGCGTCAAAGAATGCTTCCGGAATCACTGCATCCAGATCAGAATCAATCCGAGTTGGCTGGTTGGCCTGCAGGTAAAGAAGATGGACTTGATCGTAGAAGGCGCCTAATTTCGTGCGTTGATCACGATAGTAGACAGTTGTTTCGGTAAGCAGACGCTGCTGGATCGCTTTACGATCAAGATGAGGGGCAGGAGCTAGGAACACAAGATAGCCCAGTACTGCTGTACCAGTCAGCAGTACTAGATTGATCAGCGTGAAGAGCCCGAAGCAGGCTTTGGCGACATATCGTGGAACTGACAAGATCTCACATCAGGTAGCAGGAAATTCATTTGCGTGAATCAGGTCACTCTTGGCAGCCATGATGAAATCACTCTCCACCAAGCCATCAATCTTGTGTGTCCAATAGCTCACACGTACGTTGCGGAAGGATAGTGTCAACTCAGGGTGATGACCTTCTGATTCTGCTAGATTCGCAATTAAATTCGTGAAACGAAGAGCTTCTTGGTAAGAGGGAAAGACATAATCTTTCTGAAGATGATGCTCGTTGATCATCTTCCAGCCATTTTGCAATTCTTGGAGTAGCACTGCTAGCGCATCTCCTTTAAGCGGTGGAACACCTCCACGGCAAGGCACACACTGCCTTTGGGACAACTCCATTATTCTCTTCTCCTTGAATTCGCTTGCTGCAAAATAAAGCCCACTGCAAACTATTGAAACACTTGTATTTTGCCTGGGCTAACCAGTATTTCGCAAATCAATTCCCCTGCATTCAGAAATATGACAACTCCTCAATCTCACTATGTGTTGTGCTGTGAACGAGAACTCCATGTAGAAGTTTGGAATCCTGCTGCGAGTGAAACTCTGGTCCTTTGGCACGGATTGACACGTACAGGAAGAGACTTTCGCACACTGGCAACCCATCTCTCTCCACACTATCGCCTGCTAATTCCTGATACTCTTGGACGAGGTCATTCGCAGTGGGCACAAGATCCAATGGCGGAATATACTGTCCCATTCTACATGAAACAGGCAGTTGCCTTGTTAGACCATTTTCAGGTCGAGCGTTGTGGCTGGATCGGAACTTCGATGGGTGGGATCATGGGCATGCTGCTTGGAGCCACCAGTTTACAGAAGCACTTGGTGGGACTCGTGATCAACGATATCGGTCCAGAGTTACCCACCGGAGCGATTCAGAGGATTGCGAGCTACGTTTCCAGGCCCCCAACTTTCAACAATTTTCAGGAACTGAAGCAGTACTTTCAGCAGGTCTACCAGCCGTTTGGGTGGCTTAGTGATCAGGAATGGCAGGAGTTAGCAATTTCCTCAGCTAGGAGGAAAGATGATGGGAGATGGACCGTTCACTACGATGTGCGTTTATCAGAACCCTTTGCCCAAGCGCCCCAAGGGGGAGATCTGTGGGAAATCTACGAGCAGATTTGTTGTCCAGTGATGATTCTTCGAGGTGAATTTTCCGATATACTGACTCCCAGTGTTGCAGAACAAATGACGACTAGGGGGCCAATGGGAAAGTTGTTTACCCTCCCGAACTGTGGGCATGCACCCTATCTGAACACTCCTGAACAAATCGGTCTTCTAAAGAAATTTTTGCAGGAGATTTTCCACCAAGCTTCCTAAGCAGCTGCCTGTAACCGCTGCGACCAGTCACAAGCTTGCTGGAGATACTCTTTCTCCCCGTCTTCATTGAGGAGTGGTGAAATCTCTTCCCAAACTCGCTTGTGATAGTGCTGCAACCAATTCCATTCGTCTTCTGTAAGCAGTTCTTCGCAGACTAGCTTACGCTCAAAGGGGATCAGGGTCAGTGTGTCAAAGCAAAGCCACTTTTTGCCATCTGGATGCCTAGGATGCTGGGTAGCTGACTGCACAACATAGAGATTTTCCAAGCGAATTCCTCCCCAACCCGTGCGATAGTACCCAGGCTCATTGGAAATGATCATTCCAGACCGAAAACCGACATCTCCAGCGAAGGCCGATATGCGTTGCGGCCCTTCATGCACCCCGAGGAAGGCTCCTACGCCGTGACCCGTTCCATGTCCAAAATCCAGTCCTTCATTCCATAACAAAGATCGAGTCACACCATCCAGCACCGCACCATTCGTACCCTCAGGAAAAACCTGGCGAGCCAGTCGAATATGTGCTTGCAACACCCTCGTATAGCATCGCTGCTGCTCAGCATCAGGCTCTCCCCAGATCATCGTACGAGTCGCATCGGTTGTTCCTCCCCCACACTGAATTCCAGAGTCGACCAATAGGAATTCGCCATCTGTCAGAATTTTCTCTGCACTTGGATTGCTGTAATGAACAATCGCTGCGTTGGCACCAGCTCCAGCAATTGTTTCAAAGCTCAAATCTGCAAAATCTGGTCGTTTCTCATAGTAGCTACGTAGCCATCCAGCATATTGTTGTTCACTTACCTTTTCACTATTCCGCTCAGCTTGCTTCAATCTAGCAAGACTCTGAATTTTTCCAACTGCTGCCTGTCGGTGAGCGTAGCGAATACGCTGCAATTCGACTTCATTTTTCAAAGCACGCGGCATGATAACTGGACTTTCTGCTTCCAATACCTGAGCAGATTGATCCTGCAATAGCAGCAAGGTGCCCATTGTAACACCCTGTGGGTCCAACCAAACACATGCAGAAGCATCCGCTGCTAAATGCTTCAAGGTGGGAGCGTAGTCTTCATATGGATGGAACGTCCAATCCGTTAGTGATTTTAGTTCTGTACTAGTAGGAAAATGACAAAAGCAGATTGCTTCTGTCTTGGAAATCAGCGCATAGGATTCGAAGACTGGATTACAAGGAACGTCCTTTCCCCGCAAATTAGTCAACCAGGCAATCTCATCTAGCTGGGTCAACAATAAATGCGTAGCCTGATGCTTATCCAATTGGTCACGCAATTCTGTCAACTTTTCTGAGGTGGAACGACCCGTCCAAGAAAGTGGCAACAAATTAGGTTCTACCCGTTCAGGCATCGCAATTGATCCGGTCTGATCAACCAAGTTACCAAGAACTGGTACCAACTCCGACTGGCAACTCAGCAACGCCTGTGACCAACGTCGCCAACTCCGTGGGCTAACTGTAAACGGATCTACTCCGAAACGACACCCAGTTGATTGCCCTGCAAGCCATCCCACGACGTCTGGAACTCCGGCGAGCCCTAGTTTTCGGATTTCAAAATGATCTCCGCTTTGCGCATCTGCTTGAATATGGTAGCGAGAGTCTACAAAAAGCTGCGATCGTCCTTCCCGCAGAACAATCGCAATGCCAGCAGATCCATTGAATCCACTCAATGCTTCCAAACGACGGTGGTGTAGAGGCACATACTCGTTGAGGTGCTCATCTGTCGTTGGTACTAAATAGCCATCTAATTCAGATTCCTGAATCAACTTCTGTAGCTGAGACAGACGACTGGACATTTATAAATCTCTTTTGATTTGCGATTAGTTTGTGTTGGCCTTCAAGGCCAACACTTTTTGGGGAATGTTAGGAACAATCAGAATAGTTTGATCGGTGATTTAACACCTTCGGTAGGATAACGCGGGCGTGGGCGACTAGATGGACGTGTCCCGTACTCAGGCTTTACTCTAAATGGATTGAAGTTCCGGCGTTGCGTATCATCATCTTCCAACACAGAGCGTCGGAGCGAACCGTAGTTCAGTGGATAAACCGGTGGACTTCCCGTATTGCTCTCCACCATGCTGTTCACTGAACGGCCCCTACGAACCTCAGCTTGGTATGCTTGATCATAGTAACCACTTTGATAACCAGCACGAGACTGTGTTCGATGCTGCTGAAGTTGCTCATAGTTAATGCCTGGGCTTCGCGGCGCCATTGGCTTTCCGCCGGTGATTCTTCGAGCTTCGGCTTCCTGTACTCCAAGATAGAGCAACCCAAAGCACATCCATACAATCCATGGTTTCATAATCCTATCTCTCTTCTTCGATTTCGATTTATGATAAAAGATGTGCAAATACCAAACAAATATTTTACCACCTTCTTCTATCGAAGATCTTTAGGTTAGACTACGAATCAAATCAATAGCCCATTCTTCTTCCTGATAAGCCGAAGAATCTGCAGCCACACCACCTTGTGAAATCAGAATTTCAGGGGCTTGATCCAATGGAGGCTGTGTGGACTTAGTACGCTTCGCGGCTGTACGAGGAACTATCATCTGGACTTCTTCTTCGCGCAGCGTCTGGATCATCTCACGCATCTTATAGCTGCGCATCAATTGACCCAGTATGCGTTTGGTGTAAAGATCCAGAAGATTAGGCCCCTCACGATGGAAAAGAGCAAACCATTGTAACGGCTCTTGTGTGTGGATCATCGCTGTACCATTGAAAAGCGGAAGAAAGGTCGCTGGCACCTCATCATTCCAAGCAATCAATGTACAGTCGCCAAAAGCCTGTTCCGGCGTTGCATGGTCGTCTAAAAGCGTTTGAAGCAACTGCGGCGCAATATTGGGATAGGGCGTCAACAGGTTTCGCAGATGATCCCGGCGATTTCCTTGTTGCCAGGCTTCTACGCAATGCGCCTCACACTCTCCCTCGACATGGCAGATTGGACAAACGAGATCTATTCGACTAGTGATCTGAAGTTGATTGATCATTTTGACAGTGGTTCTGCTTCCAGCAGGTAGGTTTTGGCTCCAGTGATCCGAACTGGCACTAATTCTCCTGGTTCAGCGGCACAGTTTGCAATCGCAACCGAGTGGTAACCTCGACTCCTTCCGTTGAGTCGATTTGGGTCCTTCAAATAAGGGCCCTCGACCAAGACCTCCTGCGAACTACCGATCAAAGCCTTGTTTTTGGCTTTTACAATCGGCTCCTGTAATTCCAGTAGCCGGCGCAATCTCTCGATCTTAACCTCTTCTGGCAACTGTCCTGAATATGCCGCCGCAGGTGTATCTGGCCGTGGAGAATACTTAAATGCAAAGATCTGGTCATAATGGACGGTTTGGATCGCTTGCAAAGTCTGTTCGAAATCCTCTTCTGTTTCACCAGGAAAGCCAACAATCATATCGGTTGATAACGTTCCCTGTGGTACGTAGCGGCGATACAAGGCTACTTTTTCCAGATATTTTTCCAAGGTATACCAGCGACGCATTCGACGCAGCACACGATCTGAACCCGACTGCAGGGGTAGATGGAGTTGTTCACATAAACTGGGTAACTCAGCAAATCCTTCCGCAAGTTCTTCTCGAAAATCTTTAGGATGTGGTGATGTAAATCTTATGCGTTGCAATCCTTCAATCTTATCCATTCGCCTTAGCAATTCGACAAAATCGACACCATCTGCCTTGTACGAATTGACGTTCTGCCCAAGTAAACAAATTTCACGAACTCCCTGAGCAACCAGATTTCTAGCTTCCTGCAAAATATTTTCTGGTTCCCGACTCACTTCCAAACCCCGTGTCACTGGGACAATACAAAAAGAGCAAAAATTATTACACCCTTTGGTGATCGCAAGATGAGCCTTCAGGCTAGCTCCTTTTGATAAAGAAACTTCTTCTGGGATAAAATTTCTGACTTTTTGACGAGGAGCTACACGATTCGTCCTTGCGATACGCTCTCCCTGAGCAACTTCTGCTAAAAGTTCAGGGAGTTCGAATAAATTATCTGTACCAAAGACCAAATCAACACTGCGTTCTCTTGCAAGAATTTGCTGACCTTCCTGTTGAGCAACACACCCACCAACTCCAATTTTCAGCTTAGGATTAGCTTGCTTCAGTTTCCGCAGCCTGCCTAGCAAGCTATAAACTTTTTGTTCTGCCTTATCTCGAACAGAACAGGTATTCAGCAGAATCAAATCGGCTTCTCCAGCCTCATCTGTGTACTGGTAATTCTCCTGATTCAAGATTTCGAGCATCTTGTCGCTATCGTACTCGTTCATCTGACAACCAAAGGTTGCTATGTGCACCTTACGTTGAGGCAAAGTCGATTTCATGAAATGGTCAAATTGGTTAAATATTAGGCTAATTCAACAGACTGCAACGGACTTAGGCCCATTTCTGCGGCACAGATAGAGCATGCAACATCCTGCAGATCCTGAGGATATTCCACATAGTGAGACTTACCATTATTTTGCCAGAGTGTCTCCTCGAGTTGTAGACCGTGAGCTGTTGGACGGACAAACTCGTACCATTCTGTGCGATACAAGTTCTGCAAGCTTTTCAGCACAAAGTATTGGCCACTCTCATCCCTGAATCCACGATCAGGCTGAGCCATTGCTTTCGACTCCTCAGAACGTTCTAAGATCGCTCTAAAGTCAAATTTACCCCATAAGAAATGAACCGAAGGCGTAATAGGATCGCGATCCACTTGAAAAACAAAATAGTTTTGACGTCGGAATGTATAAGAATTCAATGTAGCCTCTTTTACTCAGTACCAGTGGACTCAAATTTGATTAAATTGACCTAATGAATCTCTTTTTTGCAAGAAAAACTTTGGTCTACACGCTGAATCGCAGCGAAAAACTCTTTTCTCTTTTGTGTCATTTATCTTGCAAGAAATCAGGTATATAGGAATGATTTTTTGATGAATCCATTCACAAAAATGCTCTCTTCAAAGAGACAATGACGCTTCGCTCACTGCAATTCCTCATTCTGCTAGTAATCTTTTGCTGGGGTTCTCCACTACCCGGTTTCGGAGAATCCTCGAACCAGATCAGCACAGGCAAAGGGAAACCTTCGCTCCAGGCCATTGCAGATCAAAGATACTACGACATTCCCATCAAGCTCAATGAGCGAGTGCAACAGATGCTACGCTACTACACTGAGCGTAAGCATTCCATTCTTAACCGTGGACTTGCTCGTTCTGGGCGATACATGGATATGTTCCGCAGAGAACTACGAGCTTGGGGCCTTCCACAGGACTTGGTCTTCGTTGTTGCAGTGGAAAGTAACTTCAATGAACGCTCTGTCTCCGTCAAGCAGGCCGTCGGACTCTGGCAGTTCATGTCAACCACAGCACAGCAATATCAGCTTAGGGTAGATCCTTGGATTGATCAACGCAGAGATCCTCTCAAAGCGACACGCGCTGCTGCCCAGCACTTCAAATACCTTTACGAAATTTTTGGTGATTGGGAACTTGTGCTGGCAGCCTATAACGCTGGTGAAGGAAGAGTTCAGCGTGCAATGGAACGAGCCAAGCAACGAAAAAAACCAACTGACTTCTGGTCGCTATCTTTACCTCGGGAAACGCGGAGCTACGTTCCAGCAATCATGGCTACCGCAATCATCTACAAGAACTTAGATTATTTCGGAATCACTGGTGTTGCACTAGAACCTCCAATGGAACAGTCACAGTTCCAAGTACCTGTCGACTTCTCCTTCCAAGAAGTCGCTCAGCGTGCAGGAATGCCACTAGAGGAATTACTCACGTACAATACAGCATATCTACGGGAGATGCCTCCCATTGATCAGAAACATTACACGATCTACCTTCCACAGAAATATCAGCCTGCACTGTGGCAATCTCTTCGCCAGTATGGTGAGCCTTCTTCCCACTGGCTCCAGCACTACAATAGCATGCTGCAAGACACTCCAGAAAACCTACAAACTCTTGAGCGCCATGGCGACTTGAAATATGTACGGGTGCAGCGAGGAGAGAATCTATCGACAATTTCGCGCAAGTACAACACAACCATCACAAGACTATTGCGCTGGAACCGAATCCCTAAAAATCAGCTTCTGCAAGTTGGACAACGCCTCAAGATGTATGTTGTCAATCGTAAGGTCTTGGAAGACGTTCGAGAAAAAAACCAAAACCTGGAAGAGCGCATCCGTGGGACACAGTTTGTCATCCGGGTTCCCAAAGGAGCAACGCTCTCTGAACTGGCAGAGCGATACCACACAAACATCAAAGAGCTAATGACGATCAATCGCTTACGCTCACCAATGGATCTGCAAGCTGGCCAGTCACTAAAGATTTATGCTCGCCCCAAAACGATTCAAGTTCCCCAAGGAGCAACGCTGTCCAACTTAGCACAACGCTATGATGTCTCTGTAAAAGAGTTGATGGCTTGGAATAATCTTGCTGCTCCTAATGCTTTGCAGGCGAACCAAACACTAATCATTGCTCCACCACCCGAACCAACCTCTCAACAACTAGTTCAGGAAAAACAGGTTAGAATAAGGGTTCCCCAAGGAGCAACGCTCTCTGAACTGGCAGAGCGCTATAATGTGACCGTCAGTAAACTGATGGAATGGAACAATCTGAAAAGTTCTGATTCACTACTTGCAGGACAACAACTCACCGTATTTAGAGAGATCACTCAAAACAACAAAGCAACCCACAGAATTATCCAGGTGCGTATGGGTGATACTCTCTGGGATATTGCTAGAGAACACAGGACTTCTGTTGAGCAACTCTTGGTTCTTAATGATCTTGAAGGAAACGAACCATTACGACTTAACCAAAAGTTAAAGGTACCCGTCCGACCAGATATTTGAGCAACATACCCATCATCCTTCCTTTTTCTCGTCTCATTCGAAATCCCCAATGAAAATCAGCCATCAGGACAAGAAAGATCTACTGATCGAGGCTCTATCTTACATTCAGCGCTTCCGTAACCAGATCATCGTCATCAAGTACGGAGGAGCTGCAATGATCGAGGAAGCCCTGAAAACCAGCTTTGCCCAAGACATTGTGCTGCTGCAATCCTTAGGAATGAGACCAGTCGTTGTCCATGGTGGTGGTCCAGAAGTATCGAAGGTGATCCAGAGTCTAGGCCAGGAAGTGACCTTCGTTGATGGACTGAGGGTAACGACTGCAGAGAATTTGAAGGTCGCTGAGATGGTGCTCTCAGGAAACCTCAATAAAGAGATTATCGCTCATTTACAGACTTTTGGAGGAAAGGCAGTCGGACTTAGTGGGAAGGATGGAAATCTGATTCAAGCTGACAAGAAAAAGCACGCCAGTGGCATCGACCTCGGCTATGTAGGCACTATCAGACAGATCAATCCCGAACTGTTACACCTACTAATTCGAGAGCAGTTCATTCCGGTTGTCTCGCCAATAGGGATGGGGAGTAGTGGTGAGACCTACAACATCAATGCCGATACCGTCGCAGCTGCAATTGCAGTTGCGTTAGAAGCACGCAAGGTAATTTTCATGACTGATGTTGATGGGGTGTTATCAGATGGAAAAGAGTTGATTTCCTATCTGGACACGGCTACTGCAGAAAACTTGATTGCCAACAAGGTGATTTCAGGTGGGATGGTCCCTAAAATTCAGGCTGCGTTGGATTGCGTTAAGGCCAACGTTCGTTCAGCTCACATCATTAACGGAACAGATCCACACTCTGTGATTGCTGAACTATTTACGGATCAAGGGATTGGAACACAGATAGTGAGGGCTGAATGAAGGAGAGGCTTAAATTTCATCAGTTTCAGATTTGGAGGTGTCTGCTGTTTTTGGAATAGTGGCTAGATTTTCGTACGGTTCCCAATTTTCGCTGATAATTCGAAAATCCTGTACGTCTTCCTGAAACTCCAAGTACAAGGTCTTCCAACCTAAATCACTAAAATCTGAAGAACTGTATTTTTGGAGAAAATGAACGAAGTAAGTATCTTTGCTATATAGAAAGGTTAGATTCGAAGCTTGTATTTCCCGACTTTTATTCCGCAGATTAATTCGCTTCTTGTAGTGTAGCCATCTCTTCTTATCAAAATTTTCGTTTGTAAACTTACTTGAATAGTAATTTATATAGTCTTCCACATTTGGATTTTCCCAAGCGTCTATCCAGGTGACAACAAAATTTCTCAGCCTCTCTATTTCAGCTAGATGCTGATGTTCCTCCAATTTTTCTACTGATTCATCAATCAGAATCAGAGTGTTTGGCAGTTGTATATACTGCGCAATCTCCAGAAAATTTTCATTGCTGACTGAAACACATCCCTCTGTTGGAATGGGCTGATCGCCCTCTGTTCCATGCAACCAAATTCCATAACCAGTCTTGTTATGGAAGAGACGATCCATCAAGTTCGGATAGTTTAGTGGAAATGCCCCTGCACCATAGGGTTTTGCTTCCCTAGGGCCATACATTCCTATCAAATCTTTCTCTGACCAAACATCCGTAAACCAGTAAATCCCCGTTGGTGTCTTCAGGTCTCCTTCTTTGAACTTGTCACCTGGTACTTTTCCGGTCGTACACGGGTAGGCAGCGATCATCTCCCACTTCGGATAGCCTCGATAGACTGAGATTTGGCAGTCTTTTTTATCAACAAGTAAAAATGTAAGGTCTGGATTTTCGGAAAGGAGGAGATTGCGGGGTAGAGCGAGTGCTAAGCTTGTTATTGAAATAAAGAACAAAAGCGCAGGGATTGCCAAAAGATGGCGAGGAGGCAACATGTACTCGTCCTGACGGAATGAAGCTTAACTTTGATCAACCGCATCATGCTTCTGCTGCAGCTTCCGTACCCAGTAGAATCCGCCAATCAGCATGGCTACTGGCAGTACCGTCAAGAAAGCTGTCGTCAGGTAGAATGCGGCTCTTGTATTCTCTGAGGAAGAGAAGCAAACCGCACAGGCTTGTACGTCGAAATGCAGGAATAAACTAGCTAGGCCAGTAATCACAATAGCAGGAACGGCTTTCACAATCCTCAAAGCAAGTAGACAAGTGTATATAAAACTGGCCAAACTCCAACCACAAAATACCAAAAGATTTGGGCTGCACGGAGGTTGTCAATTGTCAGTTGCTGGGAGGTGGAATTGAGTCTTCTCAAACAAGCAAGCAAAGCGAGCAGTCCCCCAATCACATGCAGCCCGTGAGCTCCAATGATCAGATAGAAGACACCTCCATAGGTACTGGAAGTGATAGTCAGCCCAAAACTAATCAGTTGGACCCACTCGTAACCCTGCACACTGACAAAGACGGTCCCCAGAGCAATCGTCAGAGCAAGCAACTGTTTCGACTGTGAAGACTGCGAAGAGAACACCTTTACAGACCGATGCAGACAGAAGGCACTCGCTAAGAGAGTCAAGGAGTTCAGTGCTGTCGCAAACACTGGAAGACGAGGCTGCCCCCATGGAGGCCACTCTTCCGCACCAGAGCGGATGATCATGTAGGCGCTGATCAATGCTGCAAAGAACATCACCTCTGTCATGATCAGAATGACAGTTGCAAAGATGCTGCTTGAAACTAGCTGTCTGCGTTCAGCATTCGAATTTGCTGGTATCTCAGGGGCTACGAGTAAAATCATGGATTACCGAAGTTGGCCGTCACCATCAATGACAAAGTATCTCTGCTGCTCGGCACAGGTGTTATTAGCAATACAATCCTGCCAGTTCTGACCATCTGTTTTCATTATATCAGAGGCAACCCCGAAGAAAAACACGCCAAGTAAAACAGTAGAAATTAGCAGTAGGAACCAAACGTATTTCTTCTCAAAGTTGAGATGCATGAAGTAAGCGGCGACGTAATAGGTCTTTACGAGTGCAATTCCGAAAGCAGTCAGTAAAGTTAGCCAAGGGATTCCCAGTTCTGGCCCAACAATGCTAACTACCAAGAGTACCAAGAGAAGTACCCAAATTTTTACATAATTTGGATGTGCGTGTGCTCCAGCCATATTTACTTTGCTATGTAGAGGAGTGGGAAAAGGAAAATCCAGACAATATCGACAAAGTGCCAATACAGCCCAATCAATTCAACCCGATGTGGATTAAAGCCTTTCCTGAGGTCGAAGGAGATCAAGGCCATGATGACCATCCCTCCGATCACGTGCAGAGCATGAAGCCCGGTTGCTGTATAGTAGAAAGACCAGTACGTGTTGGTCAGAGGAGTCTTTAGCAACTCTGGATCATCAGCGAAGAGTTTTGAGGAGTATTCATAGTACTTAACCAGCAAGAAGACACCGCCTCCACCAATCGTATACCAGATGAATTTGAATGCTCGGTCAAAATCTTTCTTCTCGGCAGCATCATGTGCCAAGACGATGAAAAGGCTGGAGGTCAGAAGAACAAATGTATTGAACGCACCGGCTGGTACTTTGGTAAAGACTGCTTCTCCACCCCACCAAGGATTGTTAAGCCGATACAAAATGTAGCAGGCTATCAATCCACCAAAAATGAAAATTTCCGAGGCTAGTAGCCACCACACCCCGAGCCGTCCGGTAGGGATGCCGGTCGCTGAACGGCTAGTTGCCAAAGGTCCTTGCATAGACATAACGATTCCTCAGAGGGTCATTCAGGGAAGAACCAAAGTTCTCCCCTTGTTCATCATCAGTTACGATCAGGCATATTTTGAGGCCAGTAGTCCTCTTTGTTCCCAGGGACACTGTACTCATAGGGCCCACGATATACGGTGGGGAGCTCTGCGAAGTTACCATGTGGCGGAGGCGAAGGAACTGTCCATTCCAATGTGTTAGACTTCCATGGATTTGCTGGAGCTTTCTCGCCTTTGAACATACTGACAAAGAAATTGTAAGCGAAGACGAATTGGAACAACAGCATGGTCACCAAGGAGACTGTCGCAAAGACGCGAATTCCTTGCAAGTCAGCTGTTGCCAGATCTGGAAAGTGCTGGAAGTTGTAGATCCGTCGATGCTGCCCAGCCATTCCAACGAGGAACAGTGGCAAGAAAATACCATTGAACGGAATGATCGTACCCCAGAAGTGGATCTTACCCAGTGTTTCATCCATCATCCTGCCAAACATCTTTGGGTACCAATGGTACAAGCCAGCGAACATCCCAATGATCGCAATCGGGAAGAAGGTGGAGTGGAAGTGGGCAATCACAAAATAGCTGTCATGGAAGTAGATATCTAGTGCACTGGAGCCAAGATAAATTCCAGTAACCCCACCCAGTAAGAAAGTAACTAGAAAACCAAGTGCCCAAAGCATCGGAGTTCGGAATTCAATCGACCCACCGTAGAGAGTAGCTACGTAACTGAATAGGATTTCAGCGATTGGAATCGAAATCAGCAGGGTCGTGACAAGGAAGATATTCGCCATCCGTGGGTCAATCCCGGCAATAAACTGGTGATGCGCCCAAACAACAAATGCCAATCCACCTGTCGCAAAAGTGGTGTAGAGAATCGTCTTGTAGCCAAAGAGTTTCTTGCGAGCAAAGGTTGTCATGATCTCAGCAACGATACCCAGAGCTGGTAGTAAAACCACATATACTTCCGGGTGGCCAAAGAACCAGAACAGATGCTGCCACAATACTGGGTCACCCCCTCCGGAAGGCACAAAGAATGTTGTACCTACTCGCTGGTCCATCAACAACATCACAGATCCAGCGATCAGCGGTCCAACTGAAGCCATGAACATGATGGAAGCCAAAACGATCATCCAAACAACGATTGGAATGTCGGTCATCCGCATCCCTGGCGCACGAGCGTTCATCGAGGTGGTTACAAAGTTGATCCCTCCGATCAGGAAGGCCACAAATTCAAGGGCAACAGCAATCAACCAAAGCGAGGCGCCCCAGTCCGTCAGGTTGTATTCGGCGACTGCTGACAAGGGTGGATAAGAAGTCCAGGCTCCGCCAAATCCACCGCCTTGTACGAAGAAGGACATGAATAGGACTACTACACTGAGCAGAAAGATTTGGTAGGACAGGCGGTTCAACCTCGGAAAAACCATGTCGTCACAGCCAATCATCAGTGGAATCAAGATGTTCCCGAAAGCAGCGATCAGCACTGGCATCGCCACCCAGAAAATCATGATTGCCCCATGATTGGTGATCAACATATTGTATTGACCTGGTCCGACCGTGCCATAGAGCGGAACTTCCATGCCTGGGAAGGCTAACTGCATACGGAAGGCATAAGCGAAATACCCTCCAACAATCGCCATGAACATTCCTGTAAACATGTACTGCAACCCAATGATCTTGTGATCAGTGGAGAAGAAGTACTTCATTATGAAGCTTTGTTCGTGATGGTCATGTCCGTGAGCGGCATGACTATCATGGGTGACCGTCGTCTGTCCCATACTTTCTCCTAAAACACTTCTTGGTTTAGAAGCTGCTGAGCAGCTTGTCTGTGAAGGATTCGCTATTTGATGCCGTGCTGACGGTCATCTTCTGAAGTCGTTTTTGATAATCACTTTCGTAAGTTCGGTTGCGGATTGACTCCATAGCAGCGTCATAGGACTGCTGATCCTCATGAACTACGATTGTTGCACCCATAATTCCGTGACCGTATCCACAAATTTCTGCACATTGAATGTCATACACGCCCGTCTTGTTGGGCTCAAACCAGCCAGTGATTGTACGGCCAGGGATCGTGTCCTGCCGCAGCCGGAAGGCTGGAACAGAGAAATTATGCAGAACGTCACGAGATTCTAGTTCGAAGTGATAGACTGTGTCTTTCTTCACATGCAGATCATTGACGGTAGAGACATCATCTTCAGTACCTAATTTACCATCAGGCCCTGAATGGATGAAGAACCAACTCCACTGCTGCCCCACCACTCGAATCTTATCCTCTGCCTGAGGCAAGGTTTGCTTCACATCTACCCAAACCATCACCGTAAAAACGATAATAACTACATCAAGTGCGATCACAGAGTAGTGTGGATAGTGCGTCCATTTCTTTTGGGAATGCGGATCACCTGAGATGTAAGAAGCTCGCACACCTTCTTTTCGTCGGAAACGAACCATGAAATAGGTCATCACTGCCAATACCATCACGAACCAAAAACCGACAATGACCGTGATCATATCGAACAGGAAATCTATATCGCCAGCATACGTTGAAGCGCTGGGCACAAAGTATTCAATCATTTTAACTCCCTACAGCACATACAAGATAACAGCTATGATGAATAGCGCACATCCCGCAGCAACGAGTCTAAAGGCTTTACTAGCCAACTCGTCACTGTCGAGTTTCTTCATGACATGATCTTCCATCCTACCTCATAGAAATATTCGATCCAACGTCAACACCACACACCAGGCAGGCAGATAAATGATTGATGCGAAAAAGACTTTTCTCGCATTCTGCTCATTGCGGTGCAGCCAAAATTGAAGAGTTGGCATTAAGAAACCGACTCCCAAGAGTGTAGCAACAACAAGAAAGAAAGGTCCTGCCTGTTCAAACCAGAATACGGAAGCACTGGCCAGAATCAGCAGAACGATATGCAGTACCATGTGTACTGCAGTCAAGCGGCCATCTTTATCAATGCTGGAGAGCATTCGGAATCCACCTTTACGGTATTCGTCCTGATACATCCAAGCGATGGCAAAAAAATGCGGCATCTGCCATAGGTAGAGTACCGCAAAGATTGGGAGCGCTCCCCACTCCAAAACTCCGGTTGCTGCGCTCCAGCCCATCAGTGGGGGCAGAGCACCGGTTATGGCACCAACCCAAGTGTTGGCAACCGTTTTTTGCTTCAGTGGGGTGTAGAGCAAAAGGTATGTCAGGTGCGTCGCAGCACCCAAAAGGGCAGTAAGCCAGCCGGTGAATGCTAAGAGATAGCTGAAACCAATAATGCTCAGCGTCGCCCCTAATAGGATAGCTTCTTCTTCGCTGACCCGCCCTGTTGGGATGGGACGCTGACAAGTCCTCCGCATCCGGGCGTCTTGCTCACGCTCAAACCACTGATTGAGTACATGCGCACCGCCACCGATCAGAAGTGTACCAAGAATCAGGTGAAAGATTTTTGTTGGATCGCTGGTAACTCCAGGTAGGTAGTATCCCATCATCGCACTCAATACCACCATGCCCAACAACCGAGGCTTGCAGAGGGTCCAGTAGTCACCCAGGCGACTACGCCACTGATCAATGGGGGAGAGGAATGTGATTGACTTAGATCTCATAGAATCCTTAAAGGTTTTTCAGAAGTGGGATTACACAAAACCAGTGCACTTCTCGCAAGATAAAAAACCAACTCTTTCTACTTTTCATAGAATCAAATATTCTAATTTTACTTTTTTTGTTCTAGCAGCGGTCAACAAATCCCCAACTTTCTGGTGATGCCCAATTTTTATCTGGAATTTCCATCCGCAAGCTGGAGAAATAAAAGAAGCTTTTTTCATAGACAGATTCTCCAAATCATTCTCGATCCTTCATCTTCTGCGGCATCTGTACCGAAACTGATTTACTCCCGGTCAGAAATATGAGGATTATCAAGTGAGCAACAAGGAAAGGTAATCATGAAATTCAAGGTTGTTTCGGCTGATGCGACAGATTCATCACAATCCAGTGACGATCCAAGAGTTCGTATTGAAGGATTGATTGAGAGTAGCCCGGTTTTTCTATTCATGAAAGGCACCCCTGAAGCCCCACAATGCGGATTTTCCTATCGCGTCTGTGAAGTCCTACGAGGATGGAACGTGCCATTTCGTTCCTTCAATGTCTTAGCAGATCCTGATATTAGACAAGGCATCAAAGAGTTCACAAATTGGCCTACCATCCCTCAACTTTATGTAAACCGAGAATTTGTTGGTGGGTGTGACATCATAGAGGAACTCTCACAATCCGGTGAACTACGAGAACTACTGCAAGAAGCGTATCCTGAGCAAAACTTTGAGCCTCCTCCTCCTCCCGCCCAAGTTCAGGTCATTTCGCCCACACAAGCCAAGCAAATGCTGGAAGAAAACTCCGAGCTAACGGTACTGGACATTCGTGAGCCTGACGAGCGAGAATATGCAAAGCTGGAACGGTCTCAAGTACTGGATCACAAGCTCGCTGATGAAATTCTGAACCAATGGGATGCGAACACTCCCCTGCTGCTGATGTGCCACCGCGGTATCCGGAGTATGGAAGCTGCACAATTTTTTATTTCCCGTGGTTTTCAACAAGTTTTCAATATTGATGGTGGCATTGACCGTTGGTCTGACGAAGTCGATTCCAGTATTCCACGCTACTAAGTATCTTCTGAAAACAAAATGAACTCACCTACAATCGAACTGACACCGAGAGCAGCTGAGGTTTTTCGAGAAGCTTGTTCAGCAGAACAGAAAAGCCTAGCAGAATCCCGTCTGCGCATTGGAGCCAAGCCAGGGGGTTGCTCCGGCTATAAATACGAATTGGAATGGAACGCCGCTACGGATCAACTGGAGAGTGATCTTCTGCTTGAATCACAGGGGGTCCAAATTCTGGTCGATCAACTCTGCCTGGAGGAAGTTCTCGGTCCTCTAAAGATTGACTACAGTGACGC
Source organism: uncultured Pseudomonadota bacterium (assembly GCA_913056375.1). Classification (GTDB taxonomy): domain Bacteria; phylum SAR324; class SAR324; order SAR324; family NAC60-12; genus JCVI-SCAAA005. The sequence continues at coordinate 40,606 of CAJXNF010000001.1, forward strand.
CAACCTTGTTGAGCAGGGATTCGTATTCATTCAGCTCAGTAGCGGGCGCCAATGTGGCTGTGGAGAGTCATTCACTCCAGTTCGTGACCTCTCCGCTTATGCCTGATTTGCTTGAACTGATCGCCAGCGGAACCTGCTTTGGTCTCTTTGTCTACAAGTGGATCATCATTATTGCCGTTGTCCTAACATGGGTCAGTGCAGATCCCTACAACCCGTTCGTGTCATGGATCAACCGAGTCACTCGGCCTTTCTGGTATTGGTGCGAAAGATGGCTACCGCTCACCATGAGGCATTTCAGCGCCTACTTTTCTCTGCTACTGGTAATTTTTGGACAGGCGCTCATTCCAGCGTCTGTCCGTTCGATCAATTTGTTTCTGCAAGGAATGATTGAAGTCGATGCCTTGGCACTTCAGTTTGGTGGGCACCTGATCCAGTCTACTAGTATCATTGCCCAAAGTGTTTTCTTCTTCTTCATGCTGATCTTAGGTTTTTGGTTCTTTCTGACCCTGATCAATCCTGCTTACAATAATCCTATCGTTCAGGTCCTCCATACTTTGGCAGACCCACTGCTCTCCCCACTACAACGTTATCTTCCTCGAATGCGCTTCGACATCTCTCCCCTAATTGGTGTGGCGCTCTTCTATCTACTCAATGCCTATCTTGTACATCCTATCGCCTTCTACGGTGGGATGCTCTCCCAACCCGTCCAACTCTGTGTCTACTGACTCTCCAGAAAAATGGTCGAATTTTTGAAAGGATTATAGCAGACGTCAACCCAAACTGACTGAGCTATGAACCTTTCCCAACGCCTGCTTTCTACCCTACTGATCTGCCTTGGTATCAGCCTCCCTTGCTCGACAGTATTGGGACAAGAAAGTTCACTTACACAGTGCTCTGTGGAAAAACGTCGTGAATTGCGACTGCAGGGTTTACTGGACGATGTCATTGCCTGGCGTTGTGGTGATTTTCCAAAAGCTCGCATTCTAGCTCACTTGGAGGAATCATCTGTGCTGGAGGGAGATGAGGGAACCAACATCACAATTCAGCTAAACCGCCAACCTGCCTCCTCCGTCCGAATCAGCTTACGTAGCGCACTGGCTGATGAAGTAATTCTGGACGCAGACGAACTAACCTTCACGACCAGTGACTGGAATCAGCCACGACATGTTTCTGTCAAAAGTATTGATGACGATATTGCAGATGGTGATCGTGCAGTAACCTTACAACTTGCTGTAGCTGCCACAGAAGACACTCGCTTCCGACAAGCTGCCCCTGTTGGTCTTGTCCTACAAAGTTTGGATAACGATGTAGTTGATTGGTCCGTAACTCGCCAACCTGGTCGACTACAAGAGGGAGGGGCTCCAGTCATATATGAAATCTCCCTACTCAGTCGCCCTATGCAGCCCATCACTTTACGGGTCGACAACAAGCATCCGGATTTCATCCGGGTTGCTCCAGATGAAATTCAAATTACTCCTGACAGTTGGCCTAAACCTGAATTACTTCGGGTCCAGGCAGTTGATGATCCCTTTGATAATCCAGATCGCCCTGTAGAAATTCTTGCTTCGGTTAAATCAACCACAGATCAAAGCTACCTCAAGCTTCCTCCACTTCGCTTACAACTGCTGGTCGAAGATGACGAAAATCCAGGAATTGTGATCAATCCAGAAAGAGGGGTAACAACTGAGGCAGGAGCCCAAGCCAACTTTGACTTGAGATTGCGAAGCCAGCCGCGCAGTCCAGTCCAGTTGAAAATTGAGTCTTCAGACGATACGGAAGGAAAAGTCTCTTCTCAGGAAATGCGCTTCACAGCTGCCGACTGGGATCGTACTCAGCAAATAGTCGTAGAGGGACTTGACGATCTGCAGCGCGATGGTGACCAATCCTATGAATTATCAATTACAATAGATTCGACGGATGAGGCCTATCAGCAGCTATCCGCCCTCCAAATTCCCTTGATCAACAGTGACGATGACATCGCTGCGTTGGAGTTGGAGAGCAGTTCAGACCAGATCAGTGAAGAGGGTGAGAGTTCTGAGATATCCATTCGACTACTTAGTGAACCAAAGGGAGAAGTAATTGTACAACTCTCTTTGGATAAAGCCGATGAAGCTACACTATTTCCAAACTCACTCACCTTTGACAAAAGTAACTGGAACGTCCGTCAACGGCTGCTGATCGTTGGCAAAGATGATAATTTGGCAGATGGTGACCAAACCGTGACTGTTTTTTTGAGAGTACTTGGGAACAGTCCAGAGTACGTTGCACTCGCAGCCCAACAAATCACCCTAACCAATCCTGATGATGACATCGCAAGCATTCTAATCCGAGCACCCGAACGGCTCAGTACCAGTGAATCTGGAACTAGTGACCACTTTGAAGTGCTATTGCAGAGTAGACCCGAGGCTTCGGTGCGCATTCCTCTACGCACCTCTCAGCCAAACGAAGTCAGCACCAATCCAGAGGCAATCGTCATCCAACCTGAAGACTGGGACCAACCTCAGCGAGTAACCATCCAAGGTTTAGACGATGAGCGATTGGATGGTTCTCAATTTTTCTTGATAAATATTCTACCTGCTGAAAGTAACGATCAGCTTTACCAGGGTTTGGACGCAACAGATTTGGTTGGCACTAATGAAGACAATGACCAACCAGGCATACTCACTTCAACAGGAAACCTGCGAGTAAGCGAAAGTTTCGGTGAAGACCAACTAAAGATCCGCCTGAATAGCCGTCCTAATGAAGCAGTACGTATCCAACTCCAGTCATCTGCTCCAGATGAATTCTCTGTGCTACCAGAACAACTGATTTTCACTCCGGAAGACTGGAATCTTGAACAGAGCGTGACTGTTCGTGGCTTACCAGATGAGGTTGCAGAAGCTAGTTCAACCTACCAGCTGTTGGTGTCCGTTACGCAGGGTGAAGAAAACTACAAAGGATTGGACACTGTTGAGGTCATTGTTGCTGTTGAAGACCAAACCCCAGAGCTACCACCAACGATGATCAGAGCTATGAGTGGCTTACAATACGTTGCTCTTGCGGGTCGAATGCAACGTGGTGAGTACTCAGAAACAGGAGCAGATTTGAATCTCAGCGGCCAAAGCCAAGGACTGTACTACAATCATCATTGGCCCTCTCACCTAACGGCTGGGGTTGCCCTAGAAAGAGCAGAATTGACTGGGAAGAATCACACCCAGAATCGTAGTGTTGCAATTGAATTAGAAGAATACAGGCTGCAGGCGTCCGGAGGCTACGCTTGGTATTTTTCGCCCGAATGGAGACTACAACCAGAACTACGCCTCTCCTACAATTTTCTATCTGCTAAACGGACAGAGGAAGACTCCAACCAACGCCTTGAAGAAACATTGGATGGTGGAATTTTTACAGGTCAGTTTGGTTCCGGCCTGCACTATTTGGCAAATGAAACCTTCTTTGTTGGAGCAGGTATCTACCTTGACCCTAATAAGGTTTCTCTGGGATTCGCTGATGCAAAGGGAAATTATAACATTATCTGGAGCAGTGAGTTCATGGTTGGGCTTCAATTCTGAACAAAACAAATCCCGTGAAACAACCTACTCGCTTTATTCACAGATTTCACATACGCCTGTCTGAGCACAACAATATCGTGAAAACCCTACCCTAGCTGACTCCCTTCGAGCAAATCATCTTCTTCTTCGGCAATACCCAGGTAGCTTCTCAATATAGCGCATCAATTTGTCAAAAGATTGACTTTGTCAACTTCTCTGGCAAATCCTTTGACACCAGCCATTTTTTCTAACAATTAGAGCCCGCATGGAATATTCACAAAACGCAAGATTGGTTCTACAGTGCCTACGACGCCACGGAGAACTGTCTCGCGCAGAAATCTCCAGGATGACAGGTTTGAGTGCACAAACCGCATCCGTGCTCATGAACAAACTATTGAAGGACGAACTGGTTGTTGAAACACACAAACGCTATGGGTCCATCGGCAAACCCGCAACCCAGATCCAACTTAATCCTCAAGGCGCTTACTCCCTGGGGATCAAGTTAGGACGTAAGGATATCACCATTGTATTAGTCGATTTCACAGGAGTCGTGATTGATCGTGTTTTTCTACAGCAAGATCTCTCACAACCTGAGGCTGAGATGGAACTCATTCTCCAGCAAAGCAACCAATTATTTTCAAATAATCCAGGAAGTGCTCTTCGACTGGCAGGTATTGGAGTGGCAGCCCCGTTTCGGTTGGAAGCATGGCACAATGAGTTAGGACTGGACCAGGAAACATCAGATCGTCTCGCTGCTTGGGCTGGCTTTGATGTTGTTGATGCGCTGGAACAGAGTTTTGGCTGCGATGTATTCATGGAAAATGATGGAACAGCCGCTGCGATAGCAGAGATGCTTTTTGGGGTTGGCAAACGAGTGAATAATTTCGTCTACCTGTTCTTAGATGTAGTGATTGGGGGAGGAGTCGTTTGTGATGGAGACATCCTACGAGGAACCAACAGCAACGCAGGAGACTTAGCTCTGATGCGGATCGGTTCTCCAGGCCAGAGTAGCTTGCTGTTAGAGCACGCCTCCTTATTTCTACTGCTCAACAAACTAAGCAAAGCCGGAATCGATAAACCAAAAATTACTCAACTTAGTGGAGACAGTAGCGAACAGCGTCAAATTTTTGACCAGTGGGTCGAACAGGCTGCACAAGCTCTCTCCTTGGCTGTTATCAATATCCACAGTTTGTTGGATACTGAAGCCGTGGTACTCGCCAGTCGGCTGCCTCGTGAACTCATGCAGTATTTTATTCAGCGGATGGAGGTCATACTGGAACAAGAGCACCAACTGGATCCGGGTCAGAATCTTCCTAAGTTGCTGGAGGGAGAAAATCGGAGTGATGTTCATGCGCTCGGTGCAGCCATGGTCCCCTACTATCACCGATATGCCACTACTTCTTCAATTCCGCCGAGGCAAACTTTCTAAATATCGACTCATCTCTCTACTTTTTGAATTTCATATATCTAATCAAAAAGAATAGGCCGGTGCCAAGTCATTTAACAAATCTGCTAGCAGACCACACTGAAGACTAACTGGGCCAGGCCTCTCTTTCCAAAGCTTTCACAAAGCTGTTCCCCAACGATAGCGTAGACCCACCCCAAGTATGTTAGAGCTGGTGTTGCGAACACCATACAGGCCATACCCAGCAGAGCGATGATGAATCCGGAATGACAACTCTGCTTCTGGAAGCTGTGGCGGAGCTAAAGTGATATCTAGCGTCAGCAAATTCATAAAGTGTTTGGAGGATCTGCCTTCGGCTCGCTCTTGATCTGGGATCTTGGAGGCGTAAGAGACTCCCTCAGCAAAACCAATTGTGGTCTTCACATAGCGATCCCATCGAAAGTTCTTCCATCGGAATATTACAGAAGGGCCAATCTCGTTGATCACCTTCGTTTGGCTTTCTCGATAGTTGATGCTCAGGGCAGCTTCTAATTCCGTAACGTAAGGTTCCAAATAACGGAACCACCAAAGC
>CAJXNF010000002.1 GCA_913056375.1 uncultured Pseudomonadota bacterium
CGACTCTGATACGATCCTCAATATTGAAAAACTTCCAAAAAAAATCACGATCATCGGGGCTGGTGTCATTGGTTGTGAGTACGCTTGCATCTTTGCCAAGCTAGGGATTCGCGTCAATCTGATCGCTCGGGATCGCCATGTCATGCCTTTCTTGGATCGAGAGATTGCAGAGGCTCTCGTTTATCGAATGCGCAATCAGCGAATCACGATGCGCCTTGGTGAGAACGTCAAACAGATCGTCAAGATCTCACCGCAGGAAGTGCAAGTGGAGTTGGAGAGTGGTAAGACGCTACCCTGCTCAACCGTGATGCTGGCGGCTGGTCGCGTCGCAAATTCCGATAAGTTGGGATTGGAGGAGATTGGTGTTGAGTTGGGTCACAACGGTTTGATTCAAACGAATGAACACTACCAAACAAACATCCCAAACATCTATGCCGTTGGTGATGTGGTCGGCTTTCCAGCGTTGGCTTCTACGTCTTTGCTACAAGCAAGGATTGCAACGTTGCACGCATTTGGGCAACTGGAAAATGAGCGTATCCCGAGAGAGCTTCCCTACGGTATCTGGACCATCCCAGCTGTTGCTTATGTAGGCAGATCAGAGGAAGAGCTGACGGATGCCAGAATTCCTTACGAGGTGGGTATCGCGCACTTCAAGGAAATTTCACGTGCACACATCATGGGAGAACAGGAAGGAATTCTAAAACTACTCTTCTGTCCTGAAACCTTGCGTTTGCTGGGTGTGCACATCATTGGGCCACGAGCACCGGAGCTGATCCATCTGGGTAACTGTGTGTTGCACTTCGAAGGGACGATCAAGTTCTTCATCAACTCCGTCTTCAATGTGCCGACTCTTGACGAAGCCTACCGAATTGCTGCTTTCAACGGCATGAATCGCCTGGATTACGATTCGCTCTGAGGTTTCTGAAGATCATTCCCACCATTAGTACTCCTCATTCTTCAAAAAGCTGTTGTCTCAAGCTCAATGAATGGGTTATCAGCAGTTTTTGGTCTCTGCTCCATCTTTCCTCGCAATAGAACAAACATTCATCCTTCATAATTCCAGCTAGGAGACTTACTCAATGATGGGGGAGCCTCCGGAATTTAATATGAAGCAAAGTTCTCCGATCAAAAAGAGTTAACAAGGTTAAAAAACCTGAAAATAGACCGGGTCTAGTAGTTTTCAATAATGAGGTTTTTCAAGAAATCTAGTAACTCAGGATAAGGTTTATAGATTGGTGCTTAAAATAAATACACCATTCTTGACAGTTTTCATGGCAAGTGATTTCTGAAAAATTTCAGATATTTATAAAATAAGAAATAGATTTATTCAAAATTGAAACAATGACAGACTAGGCTGAAAAAATACTTCAATAGCAAGGTCTAAAGACCTAAAAAATCTACGAGAAAATTACAGAATAATGTCTGACTAGCCGGATTTGATTGGTTTAAAAATGGGTGAATTCCAACAGAAAAATGGGGGTTGGCGCAACTGCGTCTTTTAGACAAATGAAGTAATCTCCGAGATTTGGAGAACTAACGATGCAATGTCCTCATTGTGCTCATCCTGACTCTAATTAAGCTCCAACGCCGACAATTTTATTTCCAGTTTCTGGTGTTTGGATGAATCGCAGAATTGAGCAGGTAAGGGGAAGCAAGTGCAAGCAGAGACAGCAGATCTGAGTACGCAGACTAGGGCAGCTTCTGTTGATTTGAAGGGATTGCCAGAATCTGGCGCAGTGGTGGGGTGAGATGGAGGGAATCGTGTCAACACAATTCTCCAACACAGTTTAAACCACGCGAATCGTCTCATCTGACTCCAGCCTGCAGTCAGCCACCGCAATTTTCAAAATCGTCCGTCAAAATAAAAAGTGTTTATTTTAAATTTGTCAGTATAGTAGTTATTACCAATCTAAATAATAGTATTGGTGCTGTTGAGTGACCTGAGGCTTGATGTCGCTCAATCGTTTTAAATTTCGAGCCAATTTGTGAGATGTTTTGTGAATATTTATGTAGGGAACCTGGCTTACAGCGTTACTGAAGAGCAGTTGCAATCAGCATTTAGTCGTTTTGGAAAAGTTAGTAAGGCTGCCGTCATTATGGACAGAGTAACGAACCGGTCTAAGGGTTTTGGTTTTGTAGAGATGGACGACTCTAATGAGGGGAAATCAGCGGTTGCTGCACTGAATGGCAGTGAAATCGGTGGTCGAGCTTGGAAAGTGAATGAAGCTAAGCCACGAGGAACATCACGCTGGTAGGAAAGATAACAACGTAAAATAATCTTCTCTTCTGCTGATTCGAAAAGATGCTGCTGAAGTAGCTTAACTGAGCAGCATCAACATCCTTCCTCATACTTTCCTTACTTTTCTCAAACCTGCCGAATCGTCCCATCTTCTTCCCCTCTATAGTCAACCACTGCCTTGGTAAGGCGTATTGCGTCATTCAAATGTTAGTAGGACTACTCAATTTGGGTGATGTTGGTACCACACATGTGGGTAATCCTTCCAAATCAAAATTTTATTTCTGGTTTCTGGTATTTGGGTGGAATATCAAGGAGGGAGTAGAAATACGGGTGCTAGCGGAGAGGGCAGGGCATGCGAGCATACAGACAACACAGCGCTACGTTGACGTCAACGATGGGCAGATAAGAAGGGCAGTGGTGGGTTGATATAAGAGTGAATCGTGCTAACACGATTTATATTTTAAGGCTTCAACGCCTCTATTTTCATGATGCCCTAGTCATCTGCCATTCGAGTCTTTCGCATTTTATCCTTCAAATGCCGATACGTTTTCTTACTTGCAGCGACACTAATACTACATAAATCCATAAACTGACTTGAACTCAGTCCTACCAAATACCTCTAGACCTTCTCAGTACTCCCGCTATCAAATTACATCTCTTTCAGATTGTGTTGATTAGCGAGGCAGCGATATGATTTTTGCTTCAAGTGCTCCCTTCGCCAGTTTTGTAAGTATAGAAAATAATATGAGATCAATTACTTGTTAGAGAATGAGCAGGATCGTGGGATGATCTGTGCGGTCTCTGCCTTCCTTCTTTGGGGTTTCTTACCGATTTATTGGAAAACCCTGGCCCCAACAACTGCCCTCGAAGTGATCGCTCACCGCATTGTTTGGTCCTTCTTGTTCACATGGGCGATCTTGCTCTGGCAGCCTCCTGCTGGAGGCTGGAGATCGATTCTACAAGAACGTCAGCGTCTGATTGGTTTGATTTTCAGTGCTCTGCTACTTGTCGGAAATTGGCTGAGCTACGTGGTGGCAGTCCAGCAGGATCGAGTGCTGGAGGTCAGTTTGGGCTATTTCATTGTCCCGTTGCTAAACATCCTCTTTGGTTTCCTTTTTCTGCGTGAGCGCTTCAGTTCCTGGCAATGGCTGGCGATCGGGCTCACGGCCTTGGCCCTGATCAACCTGATGCGGCAAGCGGAGCAATTCCCCTGGCTGGGACTGATCATTGCGCTGACCTTTGCCGGCTATGGCTTGATGCGCAAGGTGATTCAGGTGCAGGGGATGCTGGGCCTCTGGATGGAAATGGTGATCCTGATGCCACTGTCCTTCATATTATTATGGTATCTGTCGCAGTCTGATGGGCTGTATTTTGGGAGCAACTGGGATTTGAGCCTACTGCTGGCAACCACTGGGGTGATTACTTCTCTGCCACTGTTACTGTTTGCAGCTGGAGCCCGAAGACTGCCGCTAGCGACCCTGGGCTTGCTACAATTCATTGCACCTACCTGCTTTTTTCTACTGGGGATTTTTTTGTATGAAGAACCCTTCAGTCAGATCCAGGCGATCTCTTTTGGACTGATCTGGATTGCCGTGGTGATTTACTTGAGTCAGATCCAGCGACAGACAAGGCTACTGCAGGAAAACAAGGCGCAGACAGTGCATAGAGAATCAGTTTGAATTCGCGATCAGATTAGCAAACCAGCGGGGTAGAATGTCAGCCGATTCAGAAAACGGAAAAACCAAGGGTTCGAGCAAATTATCATTACTGGGCAACATTGCTTTGATTCTCGGTCTGCTCGTTGTGATTGCTGGAGGTGTGGTCGGGTGGTTGATGCCACCACCGCCACCGCCGCCAGTCGAAACGATTAGCTTGACGGAAGAAGAGCCTGCTCAGTCCGAGTCAACCAGCCTTCTTGAGGTGCTCAGCCCGAGTAAAAAAGATACGCCTGAAGTTGAGGTGGAGGAAGTCCTAGAGGTAGAGGAAGTGATGTTGGTTGATGCCAACCAGGTGCCTCCGTTGCCTATCAAATATTATGTGCAGGTTGCGAATTGTCTCGACAGCGAATGTGTTGGGGAACACCGCCGTTTGTTGTCCCGTCAAGGTTACCGGACACGAATTGAGAACGCTGTCGAAAGCATGCCTTTCCGAGAAGTGCGTTCCCAACCACTATATTCCTCCGAACGATCAGCTGCTGTAGCGGAAGAGATCAATCAAGATCCTGGCTTGAACGGATATGCTCAGGTGCTCAAACCGAACGACTGGTATCGCATTTCTCTGGGAGTCTTTCCAGAAGTCGATCAGGCAGACCGTCTGACGAAGGCGCTGAATGCCAAATATGCCAGAAGAATTACCTTCGAGCATGTTGAAGTACGCTTGGATTTTGAACACATGCGGGTTTACGCGGGAGGATATCGTGAAGAGAAGGAAGCTTTGCGCCTCAAAACGTATCTAGAAAGAAGAGAGCCCTTGTTCCGAGATCTCTTTGTCACCGCCCTCTTGCCGCGAGATTGAAAGCTCCGTCCATGCCTCGCTTTGCCGAACGCGCCTACAATTTTAGTCCAGGACCAGCGGTTCTCCCGCTACCGGTGCTGGAGAAGGTTCAGAAAGAACTCCTCAACTATCGGGAATGTGGAGCCTCCATTCTGGAGATCAGCCATCGTTCCAAGGATTTCCTGCCGATCCTGGATGAAACACAGCAACTCTTCCGCCAACTGACACAACTGCCAGACAACTACCGTCTCCTGTTTTTCTCTGGTGGAGCCCAGATGCAGTTTTCGGCGGTACCACTCAACCTCCTCAGTCGCTCTGCCAGCAATCGAGCAAGTTACGCGGTGACCGGGAAATGGGGGGAATTGGCTCTTGAGGAAGGCAAGCGTTACGGCAGCGCAGAAGAATGGATGCATGGACGAGAAGACCGCTACAATCGAATTCCCAACGTCCAAGCTGAGGATCTGGAACGGCTGAAGGGTTCAGCTTATCTGCACCTGACTTCCAACAACACTTTATATGGTACTCAATGGAATCACTTCCCACAGACTGGTGAAGTCCCATTGGTTATCGATGCAACATCAGACATCCTCAGCCGGGAAGTGGACTTCTCGCAGTTTGGGCTGGTCTATGCCAGTCTGCAGAAAAACCTGGGTCCGGCTGGACTGACACTGGTGGTAGTCCGAGACGATTTGCTGGGACACCACCTGCCACAGACTCCAAAGTTACTGCAGTACCAAGCCATTGATTCGCAAAATTCACTGAACAACACGATCAATGTGTTTGCCGTTTATGTGATGCGCTATGTTTTGGAGTGGTACGAGGAGCAAGGGGGTGTGGCTGCCATGGAAAAGCAAAATCGGCAGAAGGCCAAATTGCTTTATGACTATCTCGATGAAAGCGACTTCTTCCTGACAAGTGTCAACCCACCGGACCGCTCATTGGTCAACGTCATCTTCAATCTGCCGACAACTGAGCTACTGCAGCAATTTCTTCAGGAGTGTGAGGAAGTGGGACTGCTGGCGCTCAAGGGACATCGTGAGGTCGGAGGTGTGCGTGCTTCCCTCTACAATGCCCTACCGTTAACCGCAGTAGAACGTCTGGTTGAAAAAATGCGGGACTTCGAGCGAAAAGCATTGACTTAAAAAAAATGAAATGATAGCTTTACCGTTTTCATTTTTTCGGCGAGTCTCTCGTAGTAGCTAACCCGACACCCTAGCCAAAGCCATGCCAACCCTGAATCAAATTGTCCGCAAGGGGCGTAAGAAGCGGGTCGTGAAAAACAACGTCCCAGCCCTGCAGGCCTGCCCTCAACGAAGAGGAGTCTGTGTGCGGGTCTATACCTCAACACCTAAGAAGCCAAACTCGGCTCTGCGCAAGGTGGCTCGTGTTCGGCTCACCAATGGAATTGAGGTGACAAGCTACATTCCAGGGATTGGTCACAACCTGCAGGAGCACTCCGTAGTGCTGATCCGGGGAGGTCGTGTCAAAGATCTTCCAGGGGTTCGCTATCACATTGTCCGAGGTGCTCTTGACACAGTTGGTGTCAAGAATCGCAAGCAAGGGCGTTCCAAGTATGGCGCGAAGAAAGGGTAGTCCAACATGTCCAGAAGAAGATCTGCTACAAAGCGCGTTGTTCTCCCCGATCCGAAGTACAAAGATTTCTTGGTCAGCAAGTTCGTCAACAACTTGATGCACGATGGGAAAAAGAGTGTCGCTGAAAAGGTACTCTATCAAGCCTTGGACTTGATCTCCCACAGAGAGCAGGAAACCGGAGCTCTTGATGTCTTCCATCAAGCAGTTGAGAACGTGAAGCCCAACTTGGAAGTCAAGTCACGACGTGTTGGCGGCTCTACCTACCAAGTTCCTGTGGAAGTCCGCTCTCAGCGCAGCCAAGCCTTGGCGATTCGCTGGCTGATTCGCTATGCGATTGCCCGAAGTGGCAAGTCCATGGAAGAGAAACTTGCTGGTGAACTGCTGGACGCGTTCAACAACCGGGGAGCCTCCGTCAAGAAGAAAGAAGATACGCACAAGATGGCTGAAGCCAATAAGGCTTTCGCCCATTACCGTTGGTGAACATTCTAAATGTCCAAAGCCCGTCGATTTCGCCGGAATATCGGCATCATCGCACACATTGACGCGGGCAAGACAACCACCACAGAGCGAATCCTCTTCTACACTGGTCGGATTCACAAGATTGGCGAAGTCAACGATGGCTCTGCCACGATGGACTGGATGGAGCAGGAGCAGGAAAGAGGAATCACAATCACCTCTGCCGCGACAAGTTGTGGTTGGAAGTATGAGGATGAGGAGTACGATTACAATATTATCGATACTCCAGGGCATGTCGACTTTACGGTAGAAGTCGAACGCTCACTGCGAGTACTTGATGGAGCGATCGCTCTCTATTGCGGGGTAGCTGGAGTTCAGCCACAGTCTGAAACGGTCTGGTGGCAAGCAAGCAAGTACAAAATTCCTCGGTTGGCCTTCGTGAATAAATTGGACCGAATTGGTTCAGACTATTTCCGGGTGGTCGAGGACATACAAAAGAAGCTCAAGGCTAATTCGGTAGCTTTACAATATCCCATTGGCAGTGAAGACCAGTTTCGTGGAGTTGTAGATCTGCTGGATCGGAAGGTTCTCTACTTTGATGAGGAGAGCCTCGGTGCAAAAGTTGACGTGGCAGAAGTTCCAGAAGAACTGGAAGAAGCTGTCGAGCAAAAGCGACAAGAACTGGTCGAAAAAGTTTCGGAACTAGATGATGAGTTGCTGGAAGCTTTCCTGGAAGAGCAGGAAATCAGTACTCAGCGTCTGCGTCAGGTGATTCGAAAGGCAACAATCGAAGGTCGATTGCTGCCTGTCTTGTGTGGAAGTTCATTTAAGAACAAGGGGGTGCAGCCCCTGCTGGACGCCGTAGCTGCCTACCTTCCCTCCCCTGATGATGTGCCGGCAATTGTTGGGAAACAACCGGATAGCGAACGAGAAGAAACCCGAACCACGAGCGACTCCTCCTTCTGTGGCCTAATCTTCAAAATCGCCAGTGACCCATTTGCTGGTCAGATGACCTTCGTCAGAGTCTATTCGGGCGTTCTAGCTTCTGGAGACATTGTCTTCAACCCTCGGACTCGAAAAACGGAGCGCATCGGCACCCTGGTCAAGCTTCATTCTAACAAGCGAGCAGAGATTGATCGTTTGGAGGCTGGGGACATTGCCGCAGTCATCGGTCTGTCTGTGGGAGTCACCGGAGACACCATCTGCGAGAAGCGTCACCCGATCTTGCTGGAAGGCACAGAGTTTCCGCAGCCAGTGATCGACATTGCGGTCGAGCCGAAAACGAAAGCAGACCAACCGAAGCTTGAAAACGCAATTTCCAGTATTGAGCGTGAAGATCCTTCTTTCCACAAGAAGATAGACCCGGATACAGGACAGATCATCATCTCTGGAATGGGAGAGTTGCATCTGGAGATTGTGCTGGATCGGCTTTCTCGAGAATTCAAGGTTGGTTGCAATGCTGGTAAACCAAGAGTTTCCTACCGCGAAAGTGCAGCAGCAGCAGCGCAGTTGAGACAAGCATTCGAAGGTACTTTGGCAGGCAAAGAACAATTTGCTGCCTGTACACTGCAACTGGAGCGTCTGCCGGCAGGTCAGGGAATTGAGGTACTCAGTAAATTACCGAAGAGTACTCCATCTGGCTTCGCCCCAGCAATTGAGATCGGTATTCGGGATGCGGCACAGAGTGGGATGTTGTTGGGTTATCCAATGGTGGATCTACGATTCACAATATTGGAAGCAGAATGGCGAGAAGATGGAAGCTCAGAGTTGGCATTCCAACTTGCTGCAAGAAACGGGGTAAGGGAACTGGTCAAAGAGGCTGGCCCAACCCTGCTAGAGCCGATGATGAGTGTAGAGACAATCCTACCAGAGGCTTTCTTGGGAGAAGTGATTGCGGATCTCAACACTCGCAACGGACGGATTAAATCGGTAGAGGATCAAAACGAGATGAAGGTTGTTGAATCGGAAGTTTTCCTCTCCAAGATGTTCGGTTATTCGACTGATTTACGCTCTGCTACGCAAGGGCGTGCCTTGTACACCATGACGTTTTCTCACTACGAGGAAGTACCAAATGAGACCCTTCAGCAGGTTCTATCGTTTGGTAGTGCATAATGGGGCTTGTGTAAACGACAATCCACAAACGAATAAAGGAGTCATCAATGGCGCGAGAGAAATTTGAACGAACCAAACCCCACTGTAATATTGGGACAATTGGTCACGTGGATCATGGCAAGACTACATTGACAGCGGCGATCACCAAAGTGTTGGCCATGAAGGGCTTTGCTGAAAAGCGTGAATACGGTGAAATCGACGCAGCCCCAGAAGAACGAGAACGTGGAATCACGATTGCGACAGCACACATCGAATACGAAACAGAAAACCGTCACTACGCCCACGTGGACTGCCCAGGCCATGCTGATTATGTTAAGAATATGATCACAGGTGCGGCCCAGATGGACGGGGCAATTCTAGTTGTCTCCGCAGCTGATGGCCCAATGCCTCAGACACGAGAGCACATTTTGTTGGCACGTCAGGTCAACGTCCCGTACCTCGTTGTCTTTATGAATAAGGTAGATCAAGTAGACGATGCTGAGCTACTGGAATTGGTTGAAATGGAAGTTCGTGAATTGCTCAGCAGCTACGATTTCCCGGGAGATGACATTCCTCTGATCATGGGATCAGCGTTGAGCGCAATGGAATGTTCTTCAGAAGACCCAAACCACGATGACTACAAGCCGATCGCAGAACTGATGTCCAGTGTGGACGACTACATTCCGAACCCAGAGCGAGACTTGGACAAGCCATTCCTGATGTCTGTTGAAGATGTCTTCTCAATCTCCGGACGTGGAACGGTAGCTACTGGTCGAATCGAGCGTGGTCTGGTCAAGGTCGGTGAAGAGATTGAAATTTGCGGAATCCGTGAGACCCAGAAGACGACAGTTACTGGGATTGAAATGTTCCGCAAATTACTCGACGAAGGGCGAGCAGGCGACAACGTAGGTTTGCTGCTACGAGGTCTCAAGCGAGAGCAAGTGGAGCGTGGCCAAGTAATTTGCAAGCCTGGTTCAATCACACCACATACCAACTTCAAAGCACAGGTCTACGTACTCACCAAGGACGAAGGTGGACGCCACACGCCATTCTTCACCAACTACCGACCCCAGTTCTACTTCCGAACCACGGACGTGACAGGTGTGGTTCAGTTGCCAGCAGATGTTGAAATGGTGATGCCTGGCGATAACGTAGCGATTGAAGTTGAGTTGATTACCCCGATTGCCCTGGAAAAAGAAGTGCGCTTCGCGATTCGTGAGGGTGGACGCACCATCGGTTCCGGCGTTGTCACCGAAGTTACCAAGTAATTATACCGCAGGAGAGGGACAACCCCTCTCCTACTGCAGGCTGGAGCATGAACGAAAAAATCAAAGTCCGCTTCAAAGCGTACGACGACAAGTTATTGGATCAAACAGTTGAAGAAATTGTTCGCACGGTCAAGCGCACAGGTGCTCAGATTGTAGGACCAATTCCTCTTCCGACCAAGATTCACAAGTACACGGTCTTGCGCTCTCCGCATGTGGACAAGAAGTCACGTGAACAGTTTGAAATGCGCGTGCACAAGCGGTTGCTCTACATTATGGAAACGACACCACAAACCATGGACGCGCTGATGCGCCTGGATATTTCTGCTGGAGTCGACATTGGCATCAAGCAGGTTTGAGCATGCAATTAGACACTTACAATCTGGACGGTGAGAAGGTAGGCAGCGTCGAGATCCAAGATAAGCTGATTCAAGAAGAATACTCCTCGCGCATCTTGCAGGAAGCAATTGTCGCATATCGCAACGAATTGCGTCAGGGGACACATTCCACACTGCAGCGCTCTGAAATTTCAGGTAGCACTCGCAAGTTGTGGAGACAAAAAGGAACGGGTAGGGCCCGAGTCGGGAGCGTAAAGAACCCGATTTGGCGACACGGTCCCGTGGTTTTTGGTCCACAGCCTCGTGACTATGGGGTGAAGATCAATCAGAAGGCACGCCGCAAGGCTGTCCGAGTTGCGCTATCAGAAAGAGCACGACAGGAGCAGCTTTCTGTGTTGGAGCAACTGGAACTACCCACGCACAAGACCAAGGCATTCAATGGTATCCTCCGCAAATTCACAGAGGGGAAGTGCTTGGTAGTCGTCAAAGACATTGATAACAACTTGGAGCGAGCATCAAGAAATCTTCCCAATGTGAAGGTACTTAAGGCAGCAAGCGTCAATGCCTACGAGATCGTCAACCATGATCGTCTGCTCTTGGCCAAGGATGCGATTCCAGTCCTCGAAGAAAGGCTAGGCTGATGGAATTATTCAATATCCTGCAACGTCCTGTGATGACTGAGAAATCAACCATCAGTCAGGAAATGCAGAACAAGTACACGCTGCAAGTATCTTCGAAGGCAACCAAACGACAGATCAAGAAAGCTGTCGAACTGGCCTTCAAAGTCAAGGTTGTCAAGGTCAATACCTTGAACACCAAGTCCAAGCAAAAGCGCATGGGACGTTTCGTTGGCAAGAGTACTCCTTGGAAGAAAGCCATCGTGACCTTGGCCGAAGGCAACAACATCGAATTCATTGCCAATTACTAATTCGTTTCCGGCACTCAGGTAGATCATGAGCATCCAGCGATTCAAAGCGACGTCTCCAGGTCGCAGAGACATGAGTGGCTTCCGTTTCGAGGAAGTTACCAAAGACAAACCGGAGAAAGGCCTCACCGAGAAGCTTTCTAAAAAAGGTGGGCGCAACTCCAATGGCCGAATCACCGTGCGTCATCGAGGTGGTGGTCACAAGCGACGCTATCGGATTGTTGATTTCAAGCGCAACAAGACAGGTATACCTGCCAAAGTAGTCGCGGTCGAATACGATCCGAACCGAAGCGCTCGCATCGCTCTTCTGCAATATGTTGATGGAGAGAAGCGCTACATCATCTACCCAGACGGACTGAAAGTTGGAGATGAAGTAATCAGCAGTTCAACAGCTGACATCCGTACAGGCAATACGCTGCCTATCGGTCGAATTCCAGTTGGAGCAAGTCTCCATTGTGTGGAATTGAAGCAAGGCAAAGGGGCACAGTTGGCCCGAAGCGCTGGAGCATCAGTTCAACTGATGGCTAAAGACGAGGACTACGCACAGCTCAAGTTGAAGTCGGGTGAAATTCGCAAAGTGCGCGTCGAATGCTTAGCTACTATCGGTACAGTCGGTAACAGCGAACACATGAATATGGACGTGGGCAAGGCAGGTCGTAAGCGCTGGAAAGGCTTCCGTCCAACTGTTCGAGGTGTTGTGATGAACCCTGTGGATCACCCACACGGTGGAGGGGAAGGTCGAACATCCGGTGGACGTCATCCGGTCACTCCTTGGGGCGTGCCAACCAAGGGCTACAAAACACGCAACAACAAGTCCACTGACAAGTACATCGTACGGAGGAGAAAGTAATGCCACGATCTTTGAAGAAAGGTCCTTTCGTCGATGATCACCTGGAAAAAAAGGTGTTAGCGGCCAAAGAGAAAAATGATCGCAAGCTGATCAAGACTTGGTCACGCCGCTCAGTGATCTTGCCAGAATTCGTCGGCACCAACATCGCCGTCCATAATGGCAACAAATTCATTCCGGTGTTCATTACCGAAGATATGGTTGGCTACAAGCTGGGTGAATTTGCACCCACTCGGACCTACCGCGGACACATTGCCAAAACTGACAAGCGCGGGAAGAAATGATGCAAGCGAGAGCTACCGCTAAAGGAATCCGAATCGCACCCCGGAAAGTCCGGTTGGTGCTGGACAATGTTCGAAACAAGGATGTGAGCACGGCCCTGGCAATCCTGCAGAATACACCGCGTAATTCATCCCCTGTGATCTACAAGTTGATCCAGTCTGCTGTTGCCAACGCGATGAACCGAGATTCATCAGCTGATGTTGATGAAATGGTGATCAAGGAGGCCTACGCTAACGAAGCCAATACGCTCAAGCGTTTCCGCCCTCGAGCAATGGGTCGGGCTTCTCGAATCCACAAGCGGAGCAGCCACATCACCATCGTCGTTGAATCGGCCAACTGAGAGAAAAGTTATGGGACAAAAGGTTAACCCGATTGGCTTTCGTCTGTGTGTCAATAAGAATTGGAATTCGAGGTGGTACGCAGAGAAAAGTTATGCAGAGACTCTCAAAGAGGATCTCGACATCCAGCACTTCGTTAAAAATCGTTTGAAAAAGGCTTCGATTTCGAAGATCGAAGTGGAACGAGCTTCGAAGAAAACCAAGATTAACATCTTCACAGCCAAGCCAGGGATCATTATTGGTCGCAAGGGAGACGAGGTAGAGAGAATTCGCAAAAGCCTCCTCAATAAATTTAAAAAAGACATTGCGATCAACATTAGAGAGATCAAGCGACCGGAAATTGATGCCCAGTTAATTGCTGAAAACATTGCCTCACAGTTGGAGCGTCGAGTTGCTTTCCGTCGAGCAATGAAGCGGACTCTAGCAACAGCGATGCGTATGAATATTGAGGGCTGTAAGATCATGATTGCGGGTCGGCTCAATGGAGCAGAAATGGCCCGAACCGAATGGGCCCGTGAAGGTCGAGTACGATTGCACACCCTGCGAGCCAACATCGACTATGGTTTTGCAGAGGCTCTGACAACATACGGTATCACCGGAGTGAAAGTCTGGGTCTATCGAGGGGAGAGTTTTGGTCGCAACAATTTACGCAGATCAAGAAGACGAGAGAGGTAAGCCATGATGATGCCGAAGCGGACCAAGCATCGTAAACAGATGCGCGGCCGAATGACTGGAGAATCGTACAATGCTAGTGCCGTCAGCTTTGGAGCGATCGGGCTCCAGGCAACTGGAAGAGGGTATGTCAGCGCTCGCCAGATTGAGGCAGCTCGCCGGGTAATCAACCGAACCCTCAAACGTGGTGGTAAAACCTGGATTCGTATTTTCCCAGATAAGCCGATCACCAAGCGCCCTGCTGAAACTCGGATGGGTAAAGGAAAAGGCTCTGTCGATTCGTGGGTTGCTCCGATTCTACCGGGGCGAGTACTTTACGAGATTGATGGGGTAGACGAAGACGTGGCAACAAAAGCACTGACTCTGGCAGGCTACAAGCTGCCGGTGAAGACCAAAATCATCAAACGCAGCTTGATCATATGAAGAACGAAGACTTCCGCGCCCTCGGGGATCAGGAAATCCATAGCAAGATTGCTGAGTTACAAGAATCACAACTCCGTAATCGTTTCAACAAGGTACTGGGCAATTTGGAAGATACCTCGGTGATTAAGAAAAACCGACGTGATATCGCCCGCCTGAAGACCCTCCTTTCTGAGCGCAAGGCATGACAGAGAACAAGAAGATTCGTAGCGGTGTAGTTGTTAGTGATAAGATGGATAAGTCAATCGTGGTCAAGATTGAGACCGTCGTTAAACATCCACTCTATAAGCGCACGATCCGCCGATCCAAAAAATTTAAAGCGCATGACGAACAAAATCGGGCACGAACCGGAGACTACGTCTCAATCATTGAGTGTCGCCCGATCAGTAAGACAAAGACCTGGCGCTTGCTTTCTATTAAAGACAACACAACGGGGGCCGCATGATTCAGATGCAAAGCATTCTGGAAGTCGCTGACAATTCCGGAGCTAAACGCCTGATGTGTATTAAAGTTTTGGGAGGGTCCAAGCGACGCTACGCAGGCCTAGGTGATATCATTGTTGCCTCGGTGAAAGACTCGATACCAAACTCAAAAGTGAAATCTGGTGACGTGGTCAAAGCAGTGATTGTCCGTACCACCAAGGAAGTGCGGCGAGCAGATGGATCATACATCAAATTTGATCGAAATGCGGCAGTGATCCTTGACAACAAACGTGAGCCAGTAGGAACTCGTATCTTTGGACCAGTCGCTCGCGAACTACGTAGCGGCAAATTCATGAAGATTTTGTCACTGGCACCAGAAGTTCTCTAATATCACTCGACGTAGAGACGTTTTATGCGTGAAAGAAAAGTATCCCGCCTGAAAGTGGGAGATGAAGTGATCGTCATTGCTGGTAAGAGCCGTGGCCTACAAGGTAAGATCAACTACGTGGATTGGAAGAAGAAGCGTGTGATCGTTGAAGGTGCCAACATGCAGACCAAGCATGCGAAAGCACAGCGTAATGGTGAACAAGGAAGCATTAAGGATGTGGAAGGCCCTATCCACGTTTCCAACGTAGCACTGCTGAACCCAGACCTTGAGAAGGGTGTGCGCTTTCGCAACACCTCTGAGAATGGGACAAAGCAACGCATCTGTGTGAAAACCGGAAAAACTCTCTAAATCAGGCTAAGCCGTGAACCTGCAACAACTCTATTCAGAGACAGTTTCTCCTCAGCTGAAAGAGGAATTCTCGATCCAAAATGTTCACCTGATCCCCAAGATTTCTAAGGTGACAGTCAATGTTGGACTGGGTGAGGCTGTCCAAAATCCAAAGTCCATTGATCAAGCTGCCGAGCAACTAGCTCAGATTGTTGGTCAAAAACCTGTGGTCACAAGAGCTCGCAAATCCATTGCAGGATTCAAACTCCGTGAGGGAATGCAGATCGGCTGTATGGTGACACTGCGCCGCGAGCGAATGTGGAGCTTCTTGGATCGATTGGTACAGATTGCTCTTCCTCGTGTGAAAGATTTTCGTGGTATTTCTCCCAAGGGCTTTGACGGTAAAGGCAACTATAATTTGGGAATCAAGGAACAGCTTATTTTTCCGGAGATTGACTTCGACCAGATTGATAGAATTCGGGGTATGAACGTCTCCATCGTAACAACTGCGCAGAACGACCAACTGGCACTGAGCTTGTTGAAGGGTCTGGGCTTCCCTTTCCGAAAGTAATTCATGGCAAAAAAGGCATTAATCAACAAATGCAATCGCAAGCAGCGATTTGAAGTACGCAACTACAGCCGCTGCTCCTTCTGCGGACGACCCAAAGGTTATCTGCGCCGCTTTGGAATGTGCCGTATCTGCTTCCGTCTCAAGGCCAATCAGGGCTTGATTCCTGGTGTAACTAAATCGAGCTGGTGATTCGCTATGTCTATGTCAGACCCCATTGCTGATTTATTGACCCGCATTCGTAACGCTAATCAGCGAATGCATGCCGAGACTCGGGTACCACACTCAAAGATCAAACAGCACATCCTTGATGTACTCAAAGAAGAGGGTTTCATTACTGGCTATGAAGTGATGCCGAGTGGTGCGTTTAGAGAATTAGTAGTCCAGCTTAAATACTACGAAGGTAAACGAGTCATCAGAAACATTGAGCGTGTCAGCAAGCCAGGTTTGAGAACCTACCAGCGCTCTCAAGATCTGAAGAAAGTGCTTGGTGGACAGGGAATTTCGATTCTGTCGACTTCACATGGAGTTATGTCAGACAAGGAATGTCGCTCACGCAAAATTGGTGGAGAAGTGCTCTGCCAAGTATGGTGAGCCAGTAAAGAGGAACATATGTCACGTATCGGTAGACGTCCAATCAAAGTCCCTCAATCTGTGAAAATCCAGGTTGATGAAAATCAAATTCTAGTGACTGGACCAAAAGGGAAGCAGCAGGCCAGCCTGCATGAAAAGCTGCAACTGGAACAGAAAGACGACGAAATCAAGATTCTGGCAGATTATAAAGAAGATACGATAGCGCGAACCCAGATGGGGACACTCTATTCGCTATTGAACAATATGATCACCGGAGTCAGTACGGGCTTTCAGAAACAACTTCGTCTGGTTGGTGTCGGTTATAGAGCTGCGATTAGCGGGAAAACGCTTGAACTCAACCTTGGCTATTCGCACCCGATCAAATACGAGTTGCCAGATATTGTTGATGCGAAGGTCAATGCAAATACCCAGATTGTTCTCGAATCGTGCGATAAGCAGGCACTAGGTCAAGTTGCGGCACTGATCAAGCAGATGCGACCACCTGAGCCTTACAAGGGTAAAGGAGTCCTGTTTGAAGGAGAGCAAATCCTACGAAAAGCCGGAAAGAGTGGTAAGAAATAATTGAGATCCAGGTAATCATGAAGTCCATTGCTCAGAAAAAACGAGAAGCCCGATTAGCACGCCATCGTCGAGTTCGGAAAAAAGTCAGCGGCTCTGCAGAACGACCAAGACTCTGCGTTTTCAAGTCAGCACGTCACATCTATGTGCAGGCGATTGACGACTTGGGTCAAAATACGTTAGCTGCAGCCTCAACATTGGAAGCTCGTGAACGTTTCTCAGACAAAGATGGGGTGGAGAGCGCAACAATGGTTGGGGCTGATATTGCCCAACGCCTGAAAGAAAAAGGCATTGAGCAAGTTGTCTTCGATAAAGGCGGATTCATTTATCACGGACGTGTTAAGGCCTTGGCCGAAGCTGCTCGTAGCGAAGGCCTCAACTTCTGATTCTTTATAAAGGAAACTGCTTTGAGTGAGAGAAGAAACGAAAGTGAACTGATCGAACGCGTGATCAAGGTCAATCGCGTTGCCAAGGTTGTTAAGGGAGGACGCCGTTTCAGCTTTAGTGCATTGGTAGTTGTCGGTGATGGTTCCGGTAAAATTGGACTAGGGCTAGGCAAGGCTAATGAGGTGACAGAAGCAATCCGTAAAGGAGTTGCAGAAGCCTCCAAGCAGATGCAGCGTGTGCGCTTGGAAGGAACTTCTATTCCCCACGAGATCATTGGGCGTTTCGGTGCCGGTTCAGTACTGATGAAGCCTGCAGAACCAGGTCATGGAATCATCGCAGCAGCAGCAGTGCGTGCAGTGATGGAATCAGTTGGGATTGCTGATATTACTGTGAAATGCTTGGGTTCACGAAACCCACATAATTTAACTCGTGCGACGATAGACGCGCTGCTGAAGCTGCGTGGTTTTGAAGAAGTCGCAAGGAGTCGAGGCAAAGAAGTCGAACACATCAGGTTCTAAAAATGAGTGCCAATCAAATCAAAGTAACACTGGTCCGCAGTGTTATTGGATCCAACGAAAAAGTCCGTGCAACTGTTCGTGGTTTGGGCTTACGCAAGACAAACAGTTCTCGTGTGTTGGAGAACAGCCCGAACGTACGGGGCATGATCCGTAAGGTGCACCATCTGCTTAAAGTTGAAGAGGTAGGATAACTATGCAACTTCACGAATTGCCAAGCATCAAAAATAGCAAAAGAAAGCGAGTTGGCCGCGGTCCCGGCAGTAACTGGGGACAAACCTGTGGCAAAGGCCAGAAAGGTCAAAAATCAAGAGCTGGCTACTCAAGTAAAAGAGGCTTCGAAGGTGGCCAGATGGCAATTAGCCGTCGGTTACCCAAGTTTGGTTTTAAGCCCCTCAACAAAGTAATCAGTCGGCCTCTCAACCTCGCTTTCCTCGAGTCCAATGAGCGAATTGCGAGTGGGGATACAGTGAACCGAGCAAAGTTAGAGGAACTCGGTTTCATCAAGAAAGATAGCATTCCAGTTAAATTATTAGCGGAAGGCGAGTTGACCAAGAAATTAACGATTGAGGTAGAACTGGCTAGCGAATCAGCGATTGAGAAGGTCCAGGCCGCAGGTGGCACGGTGACCATCGGCTAATATGCTTGAGATTGTTCGAAATATCTTCCGAATTGAAGACCTACGGGACCGAATCATCTTCACGGTCCTCATGCTGCTGGTGTTCCGGATTGGGGCTCACATCCCGACCCCGGGCATCGACGGTACAGCACTGACCGCGTTCTTTGAAGCACAGCAAGGTTCCATCCTTCGCTTCTTCAACATGTTCACGGGCGGAGCGCTGGCACGTCTGACGATCTTTGCGCTTGGGGTAATGCCCTACATCAGTGCCTCGATCATTATGCAGTTGCTGACGGTGGTCTTCCCCTACTTAGAACGTCTCTCCAAAGAGGGTGAGGCGGGCCGCAAGAAAATCACTCTATATACTCGCTACGGCACCATACTACTCAGCTTGATTCAAGGCTTTGGTATCGCTGTTGGTTTGGAGAGTATGGCTGCTCCAGATGGATCGCCGGTGGTCATCTCAACGATGAACCCATGGGGCTTCCGACTGTTGACAATCATTACGCTGACAGCAGGCACGGCCTTCTTGATGTGGATTGGTGAGCAGATCAACGAACGTGGGATTGGAAACGGTATTTCACTCATCATCTTTGCCGGAATCGTAGCCGAAATACCAGGCTCAACCGTCAATGCGATTCAGTTGGTACAAGCTGGACAAATTCCTATTCTGGTATTGCTGATCACACTAGTTCTGATGGTTGTGGTCATCTTCGCTGTCGTTTTCATCGAGACTTCGTACCGCAAGATTCCCGTACAGTATGCCAAGCGAATGCAGGGCAATCGCATGTATGGTGGTCAAGCTTCACACCTCCCACTGAAAATTAATTCTGCTGGTGTGATTCCACCCATCTTTGCTTCCTCGATATTGGCGTTCCCGGCTACAATTGCTGGTTTCACAACGACGCCTTGGGTTCAGGCAATCAGTGACCAACTGTTACCCGGTCGCTTGCTACACTCTTTGCTCTTCGTGATGCTGATCTTCTTCTTCTGTTTCTTCTATACGGCGATCCAATTCAATCCGGTCAAGATTGCAGACGAGATGAAGCGTCATAACGGCTACATCCCTGGCATTCGTCCAGGTAAAAAGACAGCAGAATATATCAATGCCGTATTAACTCGGCTAACGTTTGGCGGAGCAGTTTATCTGTCAATAATCTGTATCCTACCCAGCATTCTACTATTTGTTTTCAATGTTCCCTTCCAGTTTGGTGGAACAGCCCTACTGATTGTAGTGGGTGTTGGACTGGACTTGGTGAACCAAATTGAATCCTTCCTGCTGAACCAAAACTACGATGGCTTCATGAAGAAGACCCGTAAACGCCGTAGTCCGGGGCAGGCACAGACACTTCGCTTACGCTAGGAGATCATGGCAAGAATATCCGGTGTGGACCTACCCAGAGCTAAGCGCATTGAGGTTGCGCTGACGTATATCTATGGAATTGGCCGTCCAACGGCGAACAAGATCCTCGCTACCACAGGTATTGACCGAGATACCAAGACAATGGAGTTGAGTGACGAAGAAGTTGCTCGTCTGCGTGGTGCGATTGAGGGTGTATACCAAGTGGAAGGTGATCTGCGTCGGGAAATCAACCTGAACATCAAGCGCTTGATGGACTTGGGAAATTATCGAGGACTCCGACATCGTAAGGGCCTGCCAGTTCGTGGCCAACGAACCAAGACCAATGCCCGAACACGAAAAGGACCGCGCAAACTGGCAGTCAGCCGTAAGAAAAAATAATTAACTCTCCGTCTAACTCTAGGAAGAGCAGTTCATGAGTAAGGTCAAAAGAAAAAAGAAAGAGAAAAAGAATATTGAGCAAGGCATTGCTCATATTCAGGCATCGTTCAATAACACGATCGTCAGCATCTCAGACGTCCGAGGCAACATCATTTCATGGTCGAGCACAGGACTTCATGGTTTCAAAGGATCACGCAAGAGCACCCCTTTTGCTGCCAAAGTGGCTGCTGAAGACGCGATGCGAAAAGCGATTGATAATGGTTTGAAAGAGGTTCAGATCCGTGTCAAAGGCCCAGGTTCGGGTCGAGAATCCGCTCTACGTGCTTTAGCGGGGTTTGAGGGTGTTCGTGTTACCAGCATCCAGGATGTAACCCCAGTGCCCCATAACGGTTGCCGACCACCAAAGCAGCGCCGAATCTGACAGAGCTCGTCCCTGTCTCTCTGACCAGTACTCCCAACGGACTAGAAAATGAACGAAGAACTGCAAGAGACTGAATCAGCGGCCAGTGCTGTAAACCCAGCAAGTCTGTCCACTCATGTTGGCGAAATGCTTTGGCCAGAAGCCCTCAAGGTGGAAGCCGACACTCTTAGCAACGAGTATGGCCACTTTGCAGTAGAGGCCTTGGAGCCTGGCTTTGGATTGACCATTGGTCATATGTTGCGAAGAACATTGCTTTCTTCTATCCGTGGAAGCGCAGTCTTCGCAGTCCAAATTGAAGGGGTGGCTCATGAGTTCACCCAGCTTCCAGGAATCCTTGAAGATGTCGTCCAGATCATTCTGAATATCAAGAATCTCGATATTCAGCAATTTGAGGATGATATCATCGAATTGGAATTAATTGGTGAAGGCCCCTGTATATTGAGAGGTGAAGATATCTCCACCTTCAATAAGGCTGAGATTCTCAATCCAGATTGTGAGATCGCTCACTTGGAAGAGAACGCGACGCTGAGCATGACCCTGTATGTGCGAATGAATAAAGGGTATGTGACAGCCGAGGAAAACCAAAGTCGAGAGCTACCTGTCAATGTGATCTACCTGGATTCAAATCATTCGCCGATTAAGAGGGTGAACTATAAGATCTCCACTCAAACAGTCGATGAGCAGGAGCAAGATCAACTGGACATGGAAGTTTGGACCTCCGGGGCAGTCAATCCGATTGATAGTGTGGCCTATGCTGCCAAGATCATGAAAGAGCACATGGAAGTCTTCATCAATTTTGATCCGGAAAAACGGATTGAACCAGATGAAGATTTGGATGTTGAAGAAGCCCCGACAAACGACAATCTTTATCGCAGCGTTAGCGAACTAGAACTCTCTGTTCGCTCCATCAACTGCCTACAGAATGCGAAAATTGAAACCATCGCAGACTTGGTGCAGAAAACAGAAGCAGAGATGCTGCGGACCAAGAATTTTGGGCGCAAATCGCTCAATGAAATCAAAACGATTTTGTCAGCTATGAACCTGTCGCTGGGAATGAAGCTAGAAAACTTCGACCCTGACGCAAATCCTGTTGAAAAAGCAAAGAAAGAGTAATCGACCATGCGACACTTGAAAGCTGGAAGAAAGCTTGGAGTTTCCTCATCACACCGCCGAGCAATGATGCGTAACATGGTGACTTCAATCCTCGAAAATGGGGAAGTCACTTGTACCCTAGCCCGAGCCAAAGAGGTTCGTGTCCCCTTAGAGAAGATGATCACCTTTGCCAAACGTGGTGATCTACACGCTCGACGCCAGGTCCTGCGCTTTGTGAAGAGCAAACTGGCGATGGAAAACCTCTTTGGAGAGATAGCGGAGCGCTACAAGGAACGCCCCGGAGGCTACTGCCGTGTGATCAAGTTGGCCAAGCGCCGTTTGGGTGATGCTTCCGAAATGGCTATTGTGCAGTTGGTGGGAAGTGAAAACGATGCACTCAGTGCCCTCAAAAAAACCAAGAGTCGTAAAGCTGCCAAGCCACAGCCGGCTCCATCACTACTTGAAGAAGTCAGCACTCAGGTCAACGAGCCAAAGGCTGAAGTAGAAACAGAAAAAACCGCCTGATCTTGCCTCGGGCATTTCCTATGCCTGCACCTCACACTGTGGGAAGGGCCAAGGTGTATGTCGAGACGCTCGGTTGTTCGAAAAACCGGGTGGACTCAGAAATCATGCTCCACCACCTTTCCCAAAATCACTACACACTCACGCTCGAACCACAGGAAGCTGACGCTATCGTTGTCAACACCTGTGCCTTCCTGACTTCAGCTACGGAAGAATCCGTCCAGCGCATTCTTGAGCTCAGCGAATTCAAAGAGACCGGACGCTGTTCCACATTGGTGGCAGCCGGTTGTTTAAGCCAGCGCTATCGTGAAGACTTACTGAAAGAACTCCCAGAATTAGATGCTTTGCTAGGCTCTCAGGATTTCAGTGAGATTGTTCCTTTGTTAGATCAGGTGCGCAGAGAGCCAGGCAAGCAACACTCTTTTGTTCAGCCCAAGCCACACTACCAGCAATTTGAGGAGCAGGAAAAGCAGCAGTCCACTCCTCGTCATTTTGCCTATGTCAAGATTGCGGAAGGCTGCTCAAATATGTGCTCTTTCTGCAACATTCCGATGTTGCGGGGATTGCTGAGCAGCCGCAGTGTCCCATCCATCGTGAACGAGATCCAACAGTTAGTGAGCAGAGGGGTTAAGGAAATCAATCTGATCTCACAGGACACTTCTTCCTTCGGTAGAGATCGAGGCCAGTTGGAGCTTGCGGAGTTGCTGCGTTCCATCAGTGCCTTGGAAGGTGATTTTTGGGTTCGTCTCTTCTACTGCTATCCCAACACCTTTACAGATGAGGCATTGGCAGCTTTTGCTGCGGACAAGCGATTTTGTGCTTATCTGGACATGCCCTTTCAGCACATCGAAGACAATGTCCTACGCAAGATGAACCGCAAGATCACTCGGTCACAGATTGAGCAGAAGATGCAGGAAGTAAAAAGAATCCTCCCAGAGGTGGCCTGGCGAACAACCTTCATTGTTGGCTTCCCGACAGAGACAGAAGAGGCCTTTGAGGAACTCTTGGAATTTGTGGCAGCAGGACATTTCACTCATGTGGGTGTGTTCACTTATTCTCCGGAAGATAATATTCGTTCAGCGCGCTTGGGTGATCCTGTTCCTAATGCGGTTAAGCACGAACGCAAGCAACGCCTGATGGAGGTACAGCGCCAGGTTAGCCAGCAACGTAATCAAGCTAGAGTAGGACAGGTCTTGCCCGTCTTGGTGGATGGTTATGCAGAAGAGACAGAGCTATTGTTACAGGGCAGAGCTGCGTTTCAGGGACCAGAAGTAGATGGGTTGGTCTATATCAATGAGGGTAACGCGCGTCCGGGAACTTTCCACTCTGTGGAGATCACCGAAGCGCATGACTATGATCTGGTCGGTAAAATCATCGAATAGGGAATCATGTCAGGACACAGTAAGTGGAGCACGATCAAGCACAAGAAGGCTGCCCAGGATGCCAAGCGAGGCAAGCTCTTCACCAAATTGATCAAGGAGGTTACAGTGGCAGCCCGGGTGGGGGGTGGAGACATTGATGCCAATCCTCGGTTACGCACTGCGGTAGCAAATGCGCGGGGTCAGTCAATGCCGATGGACAATATCATGCGGGCAATCAAGAAGGCAATTGGAGAAGGTGAAGGTGATAACTACGAGGAGATTGTCTACGAAGGGTACGGCCCACACAATGTGGCAATCATTGTTGAGGCGATGACCGATAATCGCAACCGTACGATTGCGTCCATTCGCTACGCTTTCAACAAATCGGGTGGTAGTTTGGGTTCCACTAACTCTGTGCAATACATGTTTGATCGACTTGGACAAATTACGATTGAGAAAGACAAGATCAGCGAAGATGCACTGACAGAATTTATTCTGGAAGCAGGCGCAGAGGATCTGAATACGGAGGACCCAGAAAACTACGAGGTCTACACAAGTATTGCTGATCTGGAACAGGTGCGTAGTTTCTTGGAAGAGAATTCTGTACCGATGCAGCACTCTGGTATCATTTGGAATCCACAAAACCGGATTGCCATTGAAGATGCTCAGAAGGCAGAGCAGGTCATTCGTCTGATTGAGATGCTGGAAGATGATGATGATGTCCAGCAGGTCTATTCCAATTTCGACATTAGTGAGGAAGTGGCCACTCAGTTAGCGTCCTGAAGCATGAGAATTCTAGGGATTGATCCGGGTAGTCGTCGTACGGGCTATGGTCTAATTGAAGCGACTCCTCAGCACAATCGCTACCTCTCCAGTGGTTGTATCCGCCTGCCGGAATCGAAATCATTAGCAGAACGTTTGGTTCTTCTAGGTGATGCTCTTGGAGA
Organism: uncultured Pseudomonadota bacterium; assembly: GCA_913056375.1. Taxonomy (GTDB): domain Bacteria; phylum SAR324; class SAR324; order SAR324; family NAC60-12; genus JCVI-SCAAA005. The sequence continues at coordinate 24,422 of CAJXNF010000002.1, forward strand.
CTTGATTCAGCAGTGGCAACCGGATTGTGGAGTTGTCGAAGAAGTCTTCTTTGCAAAGCACCCACGCTCTGCCTTGGTGCTGGGGCATGTGCGAGGAGTTGTGCTACTGGAGCTGGGACGTCGGCAGGTTCGTCTACACGAGTATGCGCCGAGACAGGTCAAGCAATCCCTGGTAGGAACAGGTGGTGCCCAGAAAGAGCAGATTCAGCACATGGTCCGAATGCTACTGAACCTGCAGTCACGTCCGCTCCAAGAAGACGAAGCCGATGCGTTGGCTGTTTCCCTCACTCATGCCCATATCCTTCCGTTGCAGCAACGTTTGCAGCGTCTTCCGTGATATTTCCTCTGTCCAGTTGTAGTGTCTGCCAGAAATAGAATAGGCTTGGCAGGCCACTCACTACAGCCAAATCTCCGATCCTGTTTGTTTTTCTGGCAGAGCCTTGCTAGGCTAACAGTCCAAGTCTTTGCTCATCTCTGTCAGGAACTCCCAATGTCTGAGAAACACTCGATTGTCATTGAAGAGTACCTCCTGCTGCTATATCAGTTGCGAGGTGCTGGAGAGCGCCTCAAGGCCGTCACCCTAGCCCAGCGTCTCAAGAGCAGTGCCCCAACGGTACACGCTACCCTGCAGCGCATGCAGCGAGATGAGCTGATCCAGATGGATGACAAGAAAGAGATCAACCTGACCAGGGAAGGAGAGCGTCTCGCCTGCGACATTGCCTTCCGCCACAATCTTGCCGAATATTTTCTCTGCAATACTCTGGGGATCCCCTGGTACGAAGTACACAAGCACGCTCATCAACTCGAACATGCGATGACTCCCACGGTTGTCGATAAGCTGGCCGCCTTTCTCAACTATCCAGAGACCTGCCCTCACGGGACGCCGATGCCCGGCCATTCCCTACCAGAGGACTGCTTCACCCTGGATCAGGCAGAAGAAGGCATGATGGTGGAGATCATGATGATTGCCGAAGAATTGGAAGATTCCGAGGAATTGCTCAAGATTCTGCACACCCAGCAGGTGATTCCAGGTCAGAAGCATCAAGTGATTTCTCGTGCCGATGTGATGAGTTCAATGACTCTCCAGCAGGAAGAACAACAGGCGATCCTCCCCTTCCACGTTGCCGACAAAATCCATGTGGTTCAGGTCGAAGACTGACGTGAGCAGCACTGCCCTTCAAACCGATAGCAATCTGCACCAACAGGTTTTTCACAGCCTTCGTGAAGTCGCCCCAGAGTCCTGGAATCGACTGATTGGAGATGCTTTCCCCTTCGCTGAATACGACTATTTGCTTGCGCTGGAAGAAGGGCACTGCGTCGGAATTGAACCTGGCTGGGAACCTCGCTACCTGACGCTCTGGGAAGGAAAGCAGCTACAGGCTGCCTGTTACCTTTACCGGAAAACCAACAGCAATGGGGAATACATCTTTGACTGGGATTGGGCGAACGCCTACCAACGTTATGGTCAACGCTATTTTCCCAAACTCACCTCAGCCGTCCCCTTTACTCCAGCGACGGGTCCCAAGCTACTGGTTGCGGCAGATGCATCCAATCCCAGAGAACTTCAGCAGCAGTTGCTTGCCAGCGCCCTGGAGTTAGTCCGGCAAGAAGGCTGTTCGTCTCTGCACTTTCTTTTTATTCCTGCAGAGGAGCGTGAAATCTATGAAGCAGCTGGTCTACTATTGCGACATAGCTTTCAATTTCATTGGCAGAATCAGGGCTATGGCAGCTTTGAAGACTTCCTCAGTCGACTCAGAAGCAAACGCCGCAAGGAGATTCTGCGAGAACGTCGGCAGGTGCAGGAACAAGGGTTGGAGGTAATCCTGCTACGAGGAGAGGAGATTGAGCCGAAGCTCTGCCGAGTGATGTATGACTTCTACCTAACTACGATTGATCGCAAGTGGGCAATGCCTTACTTGAGTTATGAGTTTTTTCAGTACATCTTCACACATTTTCGAGATCAACTGGTGCTGGCCCTCGCTCGTAAGCAGGGGAGATGGGTGGCCGGTACGATCAATTATCACAAAGGACCACATCTCTTTGGACGCTACTGGGGCTGTCGGCAGGACTTTCGGAGCCTGCACTTTGAACTCTGTTATTACCGCCTGATTGAGTATGCAATTGAACAAGGTGTGCAGCGTTTTGAAGCCGGTGCCCAGGGAGCACACAAGATCCAGCGAGGTTTCTTACCCAATCTGACCTACAGCGCTCACTGGATTGCCCATCCTGCCTTTCATCGGGCGATTGGAGAATTCATTGAGGAAGAGAAGCGTTCGATTCAGAGCAATATCGAAGACAATCCGGAACTCTCACCTTATCGTCAGGAAAACTGACTCGCCCACGCTCACCAGCGCAGCAACGCAGCTTCTGCACAAAAGCCTGGCCCCATCGAGAGCATCATTCCCCAGTCACCTGATTTTGCTATCCCGTCACGCAGCCACTCTTCCAGAATAATCAGCACAGAGGTTGAGGAGAGATTACCAATCTCAGCGAGACTTTGACGCGTTCGGTTCAGTGTTCCTGCTGGTAATGCCAGCCCTTCTTCCAGCGCATCAATCACCTTGGGACCTCCGGGATGACTGACCCAGTGACGGATCTCACCAAGTTTCAGGTTGTGCTGGGCGAGGAAATCCTTCAGGGGTCCAGGTAGTGCCTCTCGGGTATAATGAGGAACACCTGGAGAGAGGACGATCTTGAGGCCGGATGCACTGACTTCCCAGCCCATCACCGCTTCAGAATCTGGAAAGAAGACCGAACAGGAGTCGATTACACCCACAGGTGCGGCTGAAGCCAGAGGATGCTCGTCACCAACGAGCAGTGCAGCTGCAGCTCCATCACCAAAGAGGCCACTGGCAATCAGATTTGCTACAGACAAGTCCTGCTTCTGCAAAGTCAGGGAGCAGAGCTCCACCGAGAGTAGCAAAGCGGCATGGGTGGGATAAGCCCGGAGGTAATCAGCACAACGGGCAATCCCAGCGGTTCCAGCCAAACAACCCAGTCCAAACAGGGGGACTCGTCGAGTCGTCGGCGCAAACGGTAGTCGGTTCATCAGGCGGGCTTCCAGTGAAGGTACTGCAATTCCTGTCACTGTTGTACTCATCAGCAACTGGACTTGGTCGGCTGCTAGCTGAGCTTGATCCAGTACTTGCCGAACTACTTGCTCACCGAGATGCAGGGCTTCTTCCTGCCAGATCTGGTTGGTTTGGGTGAAGGAGTTGAAGTGGTGGTACTCTTCCAACGGTCGAGCCAGGTAGCGTCCTTGGACCTGAACGTTGCGCTGCAAGCGATCAAAAATCGCTACATCAAGTCCCTGGTCCTGCCAAGCAATGCGCAGGGCGGAACTCAGTTCATCTTGAGAGCAGTAATGGGGAGGAAAGGCATGGGCGAGTGCCAGGATTCGAGGCATTCGCAGTAGGATTATTTCTTGGTCTGGATCTTTCGGCCGTTGTCCCGTTCCAGGTTATAGACCGGGGGCTTGCGGACGTAGCGTAGGAAGTCGTAGCCATCGTCCTCAGGGACCTCAAGAATTTCGTACTCTTCGTGCCCCGGATCGATGTATTCAGTGTGGGTTCGCCACTGGTACTTGGTGTCATCCAACTGATTGTGAATGATCCACTCTTCAATCTCTTCCTGACTGCCCTCGACGTAGATTTCCTTCTTCAACAGTACGATCTGCCGCTTCTGCACGATACATACTTTTGTCATAGTAGACTCCTGTCTAACGAAATGGAAGATATTGGCGGCGCGGAAGATGATTGGCTCAAACCAGGATACATCTGGATGGAGGGACAATCAGATCATCTGGAATGTCACCTTAACGGAAATTTTTTAGGGCCGCAAGGCGTTCATCAGGATGTTTTTTACGATTACTGATCTGACGAAAAGCTGCGTGTTGTCAAGTGGTAAGTTGATCACTCTCAACGGTTGGTTGGCAAGCTGGGTAGTTGACGACCGTTAGCACTCTCAAACCACCAGCGTTCCAGTAACAGATGAGGAGAGTTTGAGGGGTTGTTCATCCGGATTTCCAGCCACTGTGAGGGTAGAAATGATTGTTCAGTAGCCATCGTCTGAGTGTGTCGTTCCACAATACTAGTTGACCGAGTTGGATCCCAATACTGCAATCCCAGCGTCAAGGAATGGATCTCCCAGTCCGAACTGCCATTATAGAGACGGAAGACCAACTCACTACCGAGATCCTGCAATAGTTCACCGTTCAGTTGGTTAAGTGCCTGGTTGGGCAAGATCCCCGGCTTGCTTTGAGCAGGCAGTCCGGCTCCTCCGTTGGCATTTGGAAACTTGCTACGACAAGCATCCAGAATGGCCTGGGCTGCAATGTCACTCTGCACTCCCTTCATGTTGTTAAGGATGCAGTCTTCATAAGACTGTTGGCCAGCGTTGCCCAGAATTCCAGCCATGGGAAGCAATTGCGCCTGGGCTGGAGAGCTGAAACCCAAGCAGCTTACAACAGCAAGTATCCCAAGCAGCAACAACTGGATGGAAGGCGTGCTCATCTGATTACCAAAACGAAGCATAACTCAGAGCAGCGCTTCCAGAGCCTGGATCAGTTCTGGATCGCTTGGTGTTGTTCTTGGGGAAAAGCGTTGCTTTACCTCGCCTTCTTGGCTCACTAGGAATTTCTCGAAGTTCCAGGTGATCTTTCCTGGAAATGCAGCGGTTGGCCCGGTCAGAAGCGCATAGAGTGGGTGTTGGTTTGTTCCATTGACCTCTAGCTTGGCAAAGATGGGAAACGTCACTCCGTAGTTGAGATCGCAAAACTGTCGGATTTCCTGGGCAGTTCCTGGTTCTTGCTGTCCAAACTGATTGCAAGGGAAGCCCATCACGCTGAATCCCTGCTCTTGATAGCGCTGGTGCAGTTCCTCTAGATCTTTATACTGCGGGGTCAGCCCGCAGCGACTCGCCACATTGACCAGCAGCAAAACCTTGCCGGCGTAGTCTGAGAGAGAGCGTTCGTTACCTTCTAGATCAGTAAGTTGTAGTGCGTGGAGTTCGGACATTTGTAGTTCCTTCAGGAAAAAGGCAAATCAGTTTGAAGGTTGGTTTACCAACACGTTCTTCTATTTTGCGATAAGCGTTGAGCAGAGGCAACTCTTGGGATGCAGAAGACCAATGATTTTTTCAATTGGTCAGTATGGTAAGCCTTCGCCAATCAAATCAGTGATTGAAAGTGGATTTGGTGAAGCTTGCTTGCAACTGCGGGGTAACTTCGTAAGCTGAATGTTCTTCACAAACCTTTGATTCACCTCATGCTGTGGTTCATCCATGCTCTATCATACGATGGTCGCCGTTCACGTGACCGCTGTTTGTCTTGTTGTTGGAACGCTGTTCGTACAGTCCCTCGCGGTAGTTTTTCGTTTTCGAATGACTGAAGATGCCCAGATTGCCGGAGCCCAGTGGATTCAGCATCGAATCTACAAGTTCATCTACTACCCAATCCTGGGGATTGCCGTGGCAACGGGTCTATACCTGGCAACGATCACAGGAGCCTTCAGCAATGGGCTCTGGTTGCACTACAAACTGGTTGGCCTGTTACTGCTGATTGTTTTCGGATTCCTGAATGGAATGCAGATTCTCAAACGTGACCTACCTAAGCCAATGGCAATGTTTGTCCACATTGGCATCTTCTGTACATCCGTCTTCATGATCTACATGGCTTCTGCCAAGCCATTCTGATGAGATGACTCTAATCTCTGGGTCAACGATGCTGCTGGGGTTCCTTTGCTAACGCGGGACTTGCTGCGATTCCGTAGTCGTAAGGGAAGAATCTATCCTCAATTTTTGGATCCAGATGATGCTTCTTTGCAGAGAGCCGCGGAAGCCCTTGTAGAAGTTTTTCGGCAGGCTTCCGCAGCCGGTTCGACGCGTCAAGAACTCACCGAAGAAACCTCACTCCAATTACAAAGCCAGCAACTCGATAATCCAATTGGACGTGGATTGGAAAAGCTGCTGCTGGATCGATCCGAATTTGACACTGGGGACCCAGCGGAACAGCAACGTTTCCGAGAGTCAATCTTCATTCAGGCGCGTCAAGCTTTGCGTGAAGAAGCCAAAGCCTTGAATCCCAGTCTTCAAGAGTTTTGGAAACGTGTCGAGGTTCTGCAAAGTCAGCCAGTTGCACAGATTCAGGAAGCCCTTTACGCAGACCTACCGGCTCAGCAGCGCTTATTGCAATTCTCACCCATTGGAGCAGAGGCTCTACTCCATCGCTACAACTGTGCACAGGTACAAGGGCTCCTGCTGAATTCAGAGGCTCTGGAACTGCGCTTGGAACACCCAGAACCTGGACCGTTGCGCCAGCTGTGCAAGTACCTACGCTTTCACCAATTGCTGGCCCAGATCACAACAGATGAACAGGGCATCTTTCAGCTTCGGATCGATGGTCCACTGAGCCTATTCTACAAAACTCAGAAGTACGGGCTGCAATTGGCCAATTTCTTCCCCGCAATCCTGCAACAGAAGAACTGGCAGTTACGAGCTACGGTCTGCTTCCGACAGAAACCACCACTTCAGTTGCAACTGGATCCAAGTTGTGGAATCCGTTCGCACTACCAACAATTCCACGATTATGTGCCTCCAGAATTTCAACAGATTGGTGACCGCTTAAAGGAGCGTCTACCAGAGTGGCAGTTGGAGCTTGCCGGTAGCTTTGTGCCGTTGCCAGGAGATCGCTACTGCTTTCCAGATTTTGTCCTGCAGCATCAGACAGGAGCTTCGGTTGCTCTTGAACTCTTTCATGGTTGGCACGCAGGTCCGCTTAGACAGCGACTACAGCAACTGGAGGAGGTTCAAGGGGTTCCCTTATTGTTAGGCGTCAGCAATAGCCTCTCGAAGAATCCGGAGCTCGGTGTTGCCTTGGAGAATTCCAGTTACTTCAAGACCTTTGGTTTTTCCTTCCGAGAGCTGCCAACTGTCGATAAGCTCACCCAAGTCTTGCAATCCTGGTGGGCTGCAACTCAACGGTAGGCAACAAGCCCTCTTTCTCTGTCAGGAAGTAGTTCAGGGCTGATAGATTCGACCAACCGGACTGACTCGTACTTGGCGTGTCCAATCCTCCAGCTGTAGGGTCAAGGTCCCTCCGACCGCAAAGCCACTAGCACTGAAAGACGGCCAGCGAGTGGCCGTAACCGATACGCCTTCCGGTAGTACTTCCCAAAGTTGCTCTGCTTGCCATCGAGAGGATTGTTTGCTCTCCAACCAGACTTCCTGCTGCTCCAGTTGTACACGATAGGAACGCAGGTTCCGCAGAGCTCGAATTTGTGCTTCTTCAAGAGCGCTCTGCAGATAACTGGTAGCGGTATCAAGGTGGGATTGGGCAACAAGTGGGGAAAGGGAAACGATGCCAAGACCAAGAAGGATACCCAGCAACGCTAACGCCAGCAGCAGTTCAATCAGGGTGAATCCTGCTCGCTCAGTAGGCGTTCGGATCAACAAAGCCCTTGAAGATGGTGAGGAAGAGAATCTTGATGTCAAACCAGAGTGACCATCGCTCGATGTAGTAGAGATCGAATTCGATGCGTTTTTCCAGGGAAGTGTTGCCGCGCCAGCCATTGATCTGTGCCCAGCCAGTAATGCCAGCCTTGACCTTGTGCCGCAGCATGTAGTCTGGGATCTGTTTTTTAAACTGCTCAATGAAGATCGGCCTCTCTGGACGGGGACCAACCAGGCTCATCTCGCCTCGCAATACATTGAAGAGCTGGGGTAGTTCATCAAGACTGACTTTGCGGATGAACCGTCCGATGGGAGTGCATCGATCGTCATCCTTACTGGCCCAGACGGCTCCGGTACGTTGCTCGGCGTCCAAGCGCATCGAACGGAATTTCAAGGCATTGAAGGTTCGGCCATCCAGGCCCATTCGTTCCTGACGATAGAAGATGGGGCCGGGTGAACTCAGACGGACTAGCCCAGCGATCAGCAACATGATGGGCCCAAAAATCAGTAGCGCAGCAGCGGCTCCTACCATATCCAGTCCACGCTTGAGCAGTCGGTTCCAACCAAATAGAGGACTGCGTACAATGGTCACGACCGGCATCCCCTCAAAATTTTCTATCTCGGTGTGCAATGTGCGAAAGCTACCAAGGTTGGGGACAATGTGCAGATCCACCCAGAGTTCGGCAAACTGTTCTTTCAGTTGAGGTAGGTGCGTTTGCTCTGTAGGCGAGAGAGCGAGAAAGACTTGATCAATCTCCTGTCGCTGAATACGGTGCACCAGTTCATCTAGGTCATTGAACTGTGGCAGGCTGGTGTGTAAGCTTGTTCCAGATTGCAGACTGAGTACTCCCTTCAGGAGGATTCCAGTTCGTTGATAACCAGCCAGTCGTTGGGCAAAGTTCAGGGCGGTCTCCCCCGAGCCAATCACAGCAATTTTCTGGAGGTGGTAGCCGTGCCGATGCAGCCACTTCATGCCCTTGCGAGCCAGGTAACGCGAGAGCACCAGCAGGAGGAGCAGGAATACCAGGAAATAGAGCGTATGTACGCGAGAGTAGGAGAATTCCCGGTAGTAGAAGGCAACTCCGACCAAAGCGAGAAACAAATATAACCCTCCACGAAGCAGGTAGAGGAAATCCTGACGAGGACGGATGAAGGACTGGGGGCGATAGACGTTAGCTAGCGAAAAGGTGAGTGCCGTCAATAGGGCTGCCGCAAAGGCCGCCTTGAGGTATTCGACATGATCCGGAATGTAGTCAGCACTGGGCCAGTTCAGCCAGAAAAAACGAGCTCGGTAGGCAAACTCCCAGGCCAGAAAAGCCAGCACGACATCCAGTCCTCGCAGGGCCCCAAGTAGGACCTGATTGTGAGTTTTCAGCACAGACGTAACTTGAAATAACAGGAATGAGTAAATGAAGACGGCCGACTTCCATCCGGCACGAGTTCAGACATTGGTCTTTGATCTTGATAGTCTGACAGGTGAATTCAGTCAGGAACAGTGGGAAAATTTTCGTGAACTCCTACGAGTGCTGCAGGAACGTGATTTTCACTTGGTGTTACTGGGAGAAGAAATCTCTCCCAACGACTGGCAGCAATTCTCAGGAATCTCCATTGTTTCTGGGTCTCCCGAAAGCAGTGGCCGTCGCAATCCTCAATTGGGCCAAGCCGATCATTTCTGGGTCACGGATCGCTCCAATCTTCACGCTTGGTTACAGGATCAGTCTGCTCATTTCGCTAGTCGTCAACCGGTCCTTGTTCCCAACGGGTTCTATTGTCCTCGTATTGAAGACTTACTGCAAATTTTTCATCCCAGCCGCAACACGACTCTAGAGATAGCGGAACAACTGCTGAAAAGCAAACAGGAGGCCCCCAGTAAGCCACTACTGGTTGGCATTGGTGGCCCTGATGACTGTGGACATGCATATTTTGTGGGAGAATTGCTGGAGGCTCTGGAAGAACAGGGGGTATTGGTTGGCGGTTTTGATTTGCTGGAGTTGCTGAGCCCTGAGCACAAGAATTCAGCGGCAGCCGATTATTGGAGAGCGCCTCAGGAACGAGACTGGATTCTCGATACACTGCTGCGTCCTTATGCCGCTGGGGAGACTGTGACTGTAATTAATGAACCAGATTTTCTGCAAGGCTGCGAAACCTCATCGTACCCGCTGTTTTGGGCCCCAGAGATGGTGGTATTGCTCTGGGGAACAACAATCTTTGTACCTGGAATACAGGAACTACTGGACACAAAGATCGTACTGGATCTCACTCCCAAGGCGGCAGCGGCGCGATTATTCGAACTGGATGAGCGCAGTGATTTCAATCCAGATTTCGTGGAGACCTATCTCAAGGGGGAAGGAAGACTCTATGGTGAATATCTGGAAGTCAATCAAATCCATCAGCAAGCAGACTTTCTCGTACAGTTCGATAATTTCCATGCATTCAAATTGAAGAGTGGCTCCAAGTAGTTGTGATTGCACGAGTTAAAACACCATTTTACAAGAATGAAGGATGGCAAATAGGCAGGGTATGAATCTATTGGATTTTAACCGGTGCAGGAGGAGAGAACGATGATTCTGACAGTGTTTCGCTCAAGATTGCGCCCAGAAGCTCAAGCAGAGTACGGAGAATTGGCCCCACAGATGTCAAAGTTGGCAAGGTCGATGCCGGGTTACAAATCCCACAAGGTCTTTGTTGCTGAGGATGGGGAGCGACTAACGCTGGTTGAATTTGAAGACGATGCTACCCAATTTGATTGGGCCAGTCATCCAGAGCATCGTGCTGCCCAAAAGCGTGGACGATCTGCTTTTTACAGTGAATACTCATTGCAAATTTGCGAAGTGAAACGAGAATCTCGATTTTCTACAAGCGAGGAAAATCGCTGAAACAGTAAGATTTCAGGCTGGTAGAGCAGCTAGTTGGGAAGGACGGCCTGCCGAGCAAGCCCGACAGGCCGTGTAGAGATGGGATCAATCAACACAAGGTTGACCGATCCCTCAGCAGGATTAGCTTTCGAAGCGGTCGAGGTTCATCACCTTGGTCCAGGCTGCAACGAAGTCGCGCACGAACTTCTCTGTGTTGTCATCCTGAGCATAGACCTCAGCATAAGCCCGCAGAATGGAGTTGGAGCCGAAGACGAGGTCGGCACTGGTCGCGGTCCACTTGACGGCACCGGTTGCCCGGTCGCGGATCTTGTAGACGCCGTCCTGAGCAGGTTCCCAACTGTAACTCATGTCGGTCAGGTTGACGAAGAAGTCGTTTGTCAACTGACCCACGCGGTCGGTGAAGACCCCGTGCTTGGAGCCACCATGGTTGGCACCCAGCATGCGCATGCCGCCAACCAGCACGGTCATCTCGGCTGCAGTCAGACCCAGCAACTGAGCTTTGTCGAGCATCAGTTCCTCGGGCGCAACGGCGTATTTCTCTTTCTGCCAATTGCGGAAACCACAGGCCAGCGGTTCCAGCACACCGAAACTGTCGGCGTCGGTCTGCTCGGCTGTCGCATCCCCACGACCGGGAGCAAAGGGTACTTCCACGTTGTGACCGGCTGCCTTGATGGCCTGCTCCAGTCCAACATTGCCTGCCAGCACGATCACATCTGCCACAGAGGCACCGGTCTCGGCAGCGATTGGCTCCAGCACGCTGAGAACCTTAGCCAGTCGGCCGGGTTCGTTACCGGCCCAGTCCTTCTGGGGAGCCAGGCGGATGCGTGCGCCGTTGGCGCCACCGCGTTTATCGGAACCACGGAAGGTACGGGCACTGTCCCAGGCAGTGGCAACCATCTCGGCGATGGAGAGACCACTGGCGGCGATCTTGGCCTTCACCGCGTTCACGTCGTAGCTTGTCGAACCGGCGGGGATCGGATCTTGCCAGATTAGATCTTCGGCAGGAACGTCAGCACCGTAGTAGTTTGCACGTGG
>CAJXNF010000003.1 GCA_913056375.1 uncultured Pseudomonadota bacterium
GGAAGTAGCCCCACTCTGCTGTACAGGCAACTCTACGACTACGTCTGGGGCCTGCCGAAAACGGAGAGTCAGCGTGTGTGATTCTCCAAGTTTAGGTGCCTGTTTCAAGTTGATCAGCATGATGTGATAGCCTCCGGGTTTGAGCATCACCATGCCCTTTGCTGGAACTTCAAGGGAATCCACAGGGTACATCTTCATCATACCGTTCTCTTCCTTGACGTTGTGGATTTCCACTACTTCAGCCAGAGGTGAACTGGCCCCAATCAGGGCATCTGCCTGATCTTGGTGGTTCATCATGGTCAGGTAGGCAGCCCCCATCTTGGCATTGGGAGGTGTCGCTCGAATCCAACCATTGGTGACTCCCATTTCAGCCATGGACTGTGCGAACACAACACTAATACTTAGTATGGACAACAAACCGATGAATAAGCCAAATATTTTTGAAATTTGTTTCATTGTTGATTCTTTCTCCAGGAGTAGTTGCTCCACAGTTTGAACGTAACCTGAGCGCTAAAGCTCAGTCCTCCGGTCTCACTGCAGAGAAAAATTGTGCGCTCTCCTTGTTACTGCTCAGATGATCAAAGGACCTGAAGTGATCGAATCGCAGGTAGCTATTGACGCGGAGAGTATTTTGAAACGTCCGATGTTCTTCAGAGTTTCAAGGAAAACAACAGACGCTCAGTAATTTTGGCAAGAATGGATCAGAATGGAGGAGGAGCCCGCAGGGAAGCCAGACTCAGCCAGGCCTTCGCAATAAAAGGAGACTGGTAGGGGAGGTTACTAAGTATGTGGACTAGAACCGGCCCAAGGATTGGGGTCATGGGAGGTAGAACAAGTGTGGCGCTCCCAGAGTTCCAAGCTAGTAGGGCGGGGCAAGGTTCTGTATCCGTAGAAACGGGAGTCAATGGGAAGGGCAGACAGTCCAGATGCTCTGCCAGGTCTGCGGAGACAAAAGCACCTGTTGGTGTGCGGAACCCGCTCGTGTGCTGCACATGCACTGGGATCACACTGAGCCAGATCAGCAGCAATACAGCCAGTGCTCCAGCCAAACTACGAAGATTTTTAGAACGATAACTTGTGCTCATGCACCTGTTGGGGAAGAAGACTTTTTTCAAAAATATTATTCTCCCAACCCTACCGCACTCTCCACAAAATTCTAGGATTTTTGAGTGAAATGAGAATTGGTTTGGTGGATCAATGAGCACATTCCGTAGTTGCAGTCGGTCATAACGGTCGACTGGCAAACTCTTTTCATGGCCAGATGCGAATTTGTTTGAACCCTGATTCAGGAAGGAGTTGCCCCGATGTCGATCTCTGTTCTCCCACGCCGTCGTCCATTGGTCACGGATGGAAGCATCGCTTCAATACATGGCTTGGAAATTGGTGCCGAACGCTCACTGCCCATCTTCAGTATGGGAGTCTCTGCGGGTTTCCCTTCACCGGCAGAAGATCATCTGGAGGGACGCTTGGACCTCAATGAGCACCTGATTCCTCATCCTACCTCAACCTTCTTTGTCCGAGCTGCTGGAGATTCAATGATCCAGGCTGGAATCTTCGACGGAGACCTGCTGGTAGTGGATCGGTCCATCGAGCAACGCAAGGGTCGGATTGTGATTGCTTCGCTACATGGAGAGTTTACTCTCAAGCGGCTTTGGCAGGATGGAGGTCGGATTGAGTTGCGTCCGGAAAACGAAAATTATGAATCCATCCAAGTGACGGTGGATGATGCTTTTGCTGTCTGGGGAGTGGTGACCTATGTCATCCACAAGCTCTGAACCCTGCCTAGCGCTGGTTGATTGTAACAATTTCTACGTTTCCTGTGAGCGAGTCTTTCGGCCCGACTTAGCAAAAGTTCCAGTAGCTGTCCTCAGCAACAACGATGGTTGCGTGATCGCCCGCAGTGAGGAGGTCAAGCAATTGGGGGTAGCGATGGGGACTCCCTACTTTCAGTGTGGACCAGAGTTGCGTCGGGCTGGGGCTGTTGTTTTCAGCAGCAACTATCCACTCTACGGAGATTTCAGCCAGCGGGTGATGCAAACGCTGGAGGCTCAGTGTCCACGGGTGGAACGTTACTCAATCGATGAAGCCTTCGTCGAGATTCCCGGTAGCGAACAGACAGAGCGAGAAGCCTTCGCTCGACAATTGCGGGAACGGGTCCTGCGAGATACGGGCATTCCTGTCTCGATTGGGTTGGCTCCAACGAAGGTACTGGCCAAGTTGGCCAATCGACAGGCCAAACGGCGCAAGGAAGCTGCAGGGATCTGGTCCATGCCGGACGATCCAGAAATTCGTCAACAGCAGCTTTCAGTGACCCCATTGACGGATATCTGGGGCATTGGTAGGCGTTGGGCAAGGCGCTTGGAAACCGAAGGTTGGCAGAATGCTGCAGACTTGGCAGCTGCTGATCCTGCAATGATCCGGCTTGTCGCCAATGTGGTTTTGCAGCGAATCGCTTTGGAGCTACGTGGAGAACCCTGTCTTTCCTTGGAAGAAACTAGCCCACCACCGCGCTCACTGGTGCGTAGTCGTTCCTTCGGTCAACCGCTTTACCAGCTGACAGAATTGCGTCCAGCCCTTGGACGATACCTGCAACGCGGCTGGGAGCATTTGCGTAGGCATCATTTGAGGGCAAGCGGAATCCAGGTCTTTCTGCACACCAGCCGTTTTCACAGAGAAGTTCGCTATTTCGGTAGCCGACAAGCGGTCATCGAGCCAACAGATGATCTTTGGGAACTCCAACGTTGTGCCTTTGCATTATTGCAACAAGCCTATCGCTCGGGTGTGGCCTATACCCGCTGCGGGGTAATGCTCTTTGGTCTGGAACCCGATCAGCCTTCCTGGAATATGGACACAGCGTGGCAACCGAGAGCAGAACTGCAGCAAGCCATCACAGGACTCCAGCAACGTTGGGGACGTAATGTGCTACAGTTGGCTCACACCTTGACGGCAGCCAAAGGGTTGCCACTCCAGCAACATCGATCCCCACGCTACACCACTCAATGGTCCGAATTACCAGTGATCGGGCTTCACTGATCGGCTCAAGCGCTCCCCAGATATTCAACAGATGTCTTTCCTTCCACTGACCAAACAATCTTCATTACGGCCTTGGAAGCTTTGCCGAAGCCTTTCCCTGTAGGTTGATACAACAAGTTTTGAGTGTTCATCGACTCAAACTTGGACTTTGGTCGGTTTCTGTTACACTTCTGTTCATCTGATGGGAAGCAACGCTTCGCCACCGCCTTCGACGCGGTTGTCGAGGGATTACTAACACGAGTCTTTCTGAAAGGATCTCAATGGAACACCAACTCCCCGCCCTGCCCTATGCCATGGATGCCCTTGCACCACACATTTCTGCTGAGACCCTGGAGTTTCACTATGGCAAGCATCATCAAACCTATGTGACCAAGCTCAACGGTCTGATTCCCGGGACAGAATTCGAGAACATGTCCTTAGAAGATATTGTTGGCAAGTCCAGTGGTGGCGTTTTCAACAATGCAGCCCAGGTTTGGAATCATACTTTCTACTGGAACTGCCTGAGCCCCAATGGAGGTGGAGCACCCAATGACAAACTAGCTTCAGCGCTGCAGGGTTCCTTTGGCTCCGTTGATGCGTTCAAAGAGCAGTTCACCAATTCGGCGGTCAACAACTTCGGCTCTGGGTGGACCTGGTTGGTGCAGAATTCCGATGGCAAGCTGGCGCTAGAGAACACAAGCAACGCAGCAACTCCTCTGACCGGAGCAAGCACACCATTGCTAACCTGTGATGTCTGGGAACACGCTTACTACATCGACTATCGCAACGCTCGTCCAAAGTATCTGGACGCCTTCTGGAATCTCGTGAACTGGGACTTTGTCACAGACAACATGAGCTGATCGATCTCTCCTTTGCAGACCGCTTTTGCTGCTGCGGTCTGCCTCCGCCCGCGGCAAATCAATCCTTGCAATTTCAATAGCAGTTTCTTATACTTAGCGGCTTTCCATTTGGCGACTCCTCCTCTGGAAGAGCATGGAGCCTCGGAGGCGTGGCCTGCACCAGAGAAGTCCGGAACACGCTACAAGCGCGTCTAGCCTTCACTCCTTTCCTTCTGTTTCCACCTCATTTCTCAACGGAGTAAGTCTCTCATGACCATTTCGCTCATTTTGGTCCTGTCGGTCTTTGGACTGCTGATTGCCCTATACTATGCCCGTCAGGTCTCGCAAATCCCATTGACCCAAGGCATCTCTGACCCTGCAGAAGCAGAACGCCTGCGCAAGATTCACGGTGCGATTTCCAAGGGGGCGATGGCCTTCCTGACCCAAGAGTATCGCTACATGATCTATTTCATGGTGGCATTTGCAGTTCTGATCTCATTTTTAGTGGATGATCCACACACGACCAACCTGAATGAGGGCTTCTATACAGCGTTCTCATTCCTGCTTGGGGCTGGTGTGTCCATCGCCTCTGGATTCATTGGGATGAAGATTGCGACCATTGGTAACGCACGCACAACCGTTTCTGCCAAGACTTCGATTTCCAAGGCGTTCCAGGTAGCTTTGCATTCTGGTGCGGTGATGGGTTTTGGCCTAGTTGGTTTGGCTGTACTCGGACTGATCGGTGTGTATCTGATGTTGCTGGGCATGCTGCCTTCCGGAGTGGACACACACATCTTGATGGAAGTCATGGCTGGCTTTGGTCTGGGTGGCTCTTCGATTGCGCTGTTTGGTCGTGTAGGCGGTGGGATCTTCACCAAGGCAGCAGACGTTGGGGCTGACCTGGTTGGGAAGGTGGAGCAGGGAATTCCGGAGGACGATCCTCGCAACCCAGCAGTCATCGCAGATAATGTTGGTGACAACGTTGGTGACGTAGCAGGGATGGGAGCAGACCTCTTCGGTTCCTGTGCGGAAAGTACCTGCGCCGCATTAGTGATTGGTGCCGTGGCCTTTGCCACCAACCTGGAGGCCTTACTCTTCCCGATTCTGGTCACAGCCATTGGGATACCGCTGGCGCTAGCCACGATGTTCACGGCTCGGGTTCAGGAAGAGAAAGATGTAGCTCCTACTCTGAAGAAGCTGCTGGTTGTCTCTACGATCCTCAGCGTGGTTGTGATGTTCTTCGTGACCAAGTGGGCTCTGCCGGCGACCTTCGTGATCAGTGGCTCAGAATATACCAATCTTGGTATCTACTGGTGCTACTTCGCTGGAGCAGTGGCTGGTCTGGCGGTAGGACTACTGACAGAATACTACACGTCTCATGATTTCGCGCCTGTGCGAGAAGTAGCCAAAGCCTCAGAAACAGGCTCAGCTACCAACATCATTTTTGGTTTGGCACTTGGCTACCACAGCTCTGTCGGATCAATCCTGGCAATCGCAGTCAGTATTTATGTGCCATTCTACTTTGGTGGAATGTACGGAGTAGCGATTGCAGCTTTGGGTATGCTCAGCACACTGATCATTGGTCTGGCCATTGATGCTTACGGCCCAGTGGCTGACAATGCTGGTGGTATTGCTGAGATGAGCGGTATGGAAGAGGGTGTGCGAAAGCGCACTGACGTGCTGGATGCTGCTGGTAACACAACCGCTGCGATTGGCAAGGGCTTCGCAATTGGTTCTGCGATCCTGACGGCCTTAGCTTTATTTGCGGCCTTCCTGACCCGTGCTGACTATCTACAGCCGGATGTTGACCTGATGGCTAGCATCAGCTTGCTGGATCCGTTGGTACTGACCGGCCTCTTCGTCGGCGCCATGCTGCCCTTCCTCTTCTCAGCAATGACCATGAAGTCTGTTGGAAAAGCAGCCTTTGACATGATTGAGGAAGTACGCCGTCAGTTCCGGACGATTGATGGCATCATGGAGGGCAAGGCCGAACCAGACTACGCACAATGTGTCGCTATTTCGACCAAGGCTGCTGTCCGTGAAATGATTCCTCCCGGTATCCTGATTTTAGGTACTCCAATCCTTGTGGGCTTCCTTTTCGGTATTCCTGCACTCGCTGGAGTATTAGCCGGTTCATTGGTCGCTGGTGGGGTTTTGGCAATCTCTTCAGCCAACTCTGGAGGGGCCTGGGACAACGCCAAGAAGTACATTGAAGCTGGGAACCTGGGTGGAAAAGGAACCGATACTCACAAAGCCGCTGTGGTTGGTGACACGGTGGGTGATCCCTTGAAAGACACCTCTGGTCCTTCGCTGAATATTCTGATCAAGCTGTCAGCGATTCTCAGCCTTGTCTTTGTTCCTTTCTTTGTAGAATACGGTGGATTATTGGTCAACTGAGACCAACTACCGGATTCCCTCTTTTCGGGCTGGCTGATCACAGGCCAGCCTCTTCCTGCCTCATTTTTGCCACAAAAATATTGCTCTCTGCTAGTGCTTCTTAGATGATGATGATTTTTGTGACTTTTCGTTAGCCTTCGTGGAGTTATGCCCATGAATTCAGAGGAATCCGCACTTTCCCAGGATCAGCAAAACCGTGAGATCACGCTGGCCAACATGGCCTCCTATTATCGGGTTTTGTTGGAGAACGTACCGGATGCCCTGTTTGTCCTGAATACCGAGTGGAAGATCACCTTTGCCAATACCTGGGCTGAGGAAATCTTTGGCTATAGCCGGGAGGATTTAGATCTGCGGAGTCTTGCTGATCTCCTGATCCAGCCAACGCAGGCAATGCCAAAGATTCAGGAAATCACACTGCTGCCTCCAGATGGTCAGGGTCGAAGTGTTGAGTGCTTTGCAAGACATCAGTCCGGAAACGTTCTCCCAGTAGAAATCAGCGCAGTTCGCTCCCAGACTAGTCAGGGTACGATGATCATGGTTTCTGTGCGGGAAATCAGCGCTCGAAAGCAGGCTGAGCAGACCATGCGCAAACTCTCACATGCGGTTCGCTTTAGCTCAGCAATGACGATCATTGCGGATCGTAGTGGTTGTATTGAATATGTGAATCGGAAGTTCATCGAAGTCACCGGTTTTGCGGAGGAAGATGTTTGTGGTCAGCAGATGGTGCAATTCTATCAGACAGACTCGACAAACAATGCGTATGGAGAACTCTGGGAGACAGTCACTGTAGGACAAGAATGGCAGGGAGAGCTCCAGGCTCGCCGCAAAAACAATCAGGACTACTGGGCAAGAATGTTGGTGGCTCCTGTGCTGGAGGATAACGGAGATCTCAGCAGTGTGGTTGTGATGCAGGAAGATATCACGGTCCAGAAGCAGTATGAGCGAAGTCTGCACGAAGCGATGGAAGCGGCCAAGGCCGCCAATGCAGCCAAGAGCGAGTTTCTCGCCAATATGAGCCACGAAATCCGCACACCGTTGAATGCGGTCATTGGGCTCGCTCAACTGTGTATCCAAACCCGTCTGAATCCACAGCAACGTGACTACCTGGACAAGATTGCGAGCTCAGCACAGTCACTGCTTGGCATCATCAACGATATTCTTGACTTCTCTAAAATTGAAGCCAACAAGCTGGAGTTGGAAGAAACAAACTTCAGCCTCGACTCAGTGTTCAAGAATGTCTCAACGATGCTCTCGATCCGAGCGTTGGAAAAGAATATCGAGTTGCTTTTCGACGTGCCACCAAGCCTCCCAGAACAGCTGGTTGGGGATCCCTTGCGGATGGGTCAGATCGTGACAAACCTGACCAACAATGCAGTCAAGTTTACCGAACGGGGTGAGGTAGTCATTGCCGTTGAAGAGTTGGAGCGTGCTACAGACATCATCCGGTTACGCTTTACGGTTCGGGACACGGGCATTGGTATTCCCGCAGAGCAGCTGTCTCAGTTGTTCCGATCCTTCACTCAGGTCGATTCATCGACTACTCGGAAATATGGCGGTACAGGGCTGGGTCTGGCGATCTGCAAGCGACTCGTGGAGATGATGGGAGGAGAGATTCGTGTACAGAGTACCGTGCACCAAGGGACTTCATTTGCTTTTGAGTTGAGCCTGAGAATGGCTTCTTCGCGTCCAGCTTCCCGTCAGATGATTGCCAACTGCAGAAATCTGCGTGCTCTCATTGTGGATGACAATCGGACCTCGTGCCAGATCCTGGAGCAGCAACTACAGGCCTTGGAATTACAAACGGAGGCTGTGCATTCTGGTGAGGAAGCTCTGCGAAGAGTAGGACGGGGAGCTTTTGATTTGGTGTTGATTGACTGGCGCCTCGGTGGAGGGATGGATGGCATTCGTACAGCTAAACTGATTGGGAGCGAGCTGGAGTTGGAAAAGTTACCAAAAATCCTGCTGGTGACGGCCTACGGTCGTGACGATCTTTGGCCTCGGGCACAGCAGGCAGGAGTCGGTGGGATGCTGATCAAGCCGATTCAAAAGCTGGCCCTGCACACGGCTCTCAACAACCTACTCCAGCCGAATGCAGATTCTGATGGCACAGATCCTTTCCAAAGTAACAAGATGGCGGAGCCGGATCTCAGCAAAATTCGTGGATCACGAATCCTATTGGTTGAGGATAACGAACTCAATCAGCAACTGGCTACCGAACTGCTCCGGCAGCGTAATTTTGTGGTAGATGTAGCTCCGAATGGCCAGGAGGCTCTCAATGTTTTACGACGCCAATCCTATGATCTGGTATTGATGGACGTGCAAATGCCGGTGATGGACGGCTATGAAGCAACTCGCTTCCTGAGGCGCTTACCACAATTCAAGGAGTTGCCCATCATCGCCATGACTGCCAATGCTCTTCATACAGATCGCGAGCAGGCGCTAGAAGTGGGGATGAACGATCATATTCCCAAGCCCATTGAGTTGCAGCTATTGTTGAGCAAACTGCTCCAATGGATTCCACCCAAGAAAAATGAGACAACCGTGCCGACCAATCAACCACTGGAGTCACCACCAAAAGAATTGCCTGCCAATGTTCCTGGGCTAGCGATCGCAACCGCTCTGAATCGTCTGAACCAGAATACCTCGCTGTACCTGCGTCTGTTGGATGTCTTTCAGCGTAACCAGTCCAACACGGCGGAAAAGATGCAGGAATTACTGGCGGAAGAAAATCTGGTTGAAGCTGCTCGGCTCGCCCATACCCTGAAGGGAATTGCTGGTAGTCTGGGAGCTAAGGGACTGGAAACGGCGTCTCGCACTGCTGAAGCACAACTGCGTGAAGGCAACGTGGTTCCGGATTCACTGGCTACTCTGGAAAAAGAACTCAAACAGGTTCTGAAAGCCGTAGCAGATTTACTGGCACGCTGAGATGTGTGATCAGTGAAAAATATCCACTAGACCATCTGATTGTCCATTCTGGGATAGAGTGGATGTCAACCTGCTACTGTTGAAGACGCACAAAGCCAAAATGATAGAAGCCAAACTCCTCGATTGCTGTGACCGCTTGACAGATGCTGTGAGTATGCAGGCAATGGATCGCCGAGCGATTGAGGAACTCGGGCTACCTGGCCTACTGCTAATGGAGAATGCGGCTCGTGCTGTCGCAGATTGGGTGGAACAACGCTATCCAAACTCCAGGAGAATCTGTGTCTGCTGTGGAAGCGGCAACAATGGTGGAGATGGTTATGCGGCAGCTCGTCTCTTGGCCAACCGAGGCTATTCTGTTTCGGTAGTCTGCCTTCAGGAACCTAACACTCCAGATGCTCAGCAGAACTTCCGTCTTTGGCAAAATTTTGGTCCCACTCTGACTTTCCCAGAACCTGCTGCAGCACAAGCCATTGAAGAAGCAGACGTTGTTCTCGATGCTATCTTTGGAGTTGGCCTGCAACGTCCTGTTGTTGGTCTATATGCAGATTGGATTGCAGCCATCAATGCTAGCCCTGCAGAAGTAATCGGTGTGGACCTACCTTCGGGGATTTCGGCAGATGACAGTCAGATACTGGGAACAGCAACACGCTGTAAATCTACGGTCACTTTTCAGATTCCCAAGATTGGGTTGTGGCAACATCCTGGCCGTGAACAAGCTGGAGAGATTCATGTTGTCGATGTCTGCATTCCTCCGCATTGGCCAACTGGGGAGAAGTCCACTCACCTGCTGACAGAGAATTTTTTTCGACAAGCTCTTCCAAAACGTCCGATCACAGCCCATAAGGGAACTTTTGGCCATTTGCTGGTGCTGGGTGGTCAGGCAGGAATGGCAGGTGCGGTACAATTAGCGAGTCAAGCAGCCTTGCAGGTAGGAACCGGACTAGTCACTGCGGCAGTACCAAGAGCTTTGCAAGATCGGCTTCTCGGCGTTCCAGAAGTGATGACTTGGTCAGCATCTCAGACAAAAGATATTTGGCAAGTGAGTGCGCTATCCGAACTAAAACCCCAATTACCGCGCTACAATGCGCTAGTTGTTGGTTGTGGAATCGGTACCAGCGAAGAAATCCCAGCATTGTTGGAGGGGATTTTACTGGAGGTGAGAGAGCTACCCGTTCTGATTGATGCCGATGGATTGAATGCGCTTGATCCGAATTGGCTTCGTGAAAGAGAAATTCCGGCTGTACTGACACCACATCCGGGAGAGTTGTCCCGCTTGATTGGCCAGCCTGTCTCAGAATTTCAGCAACAACGCGTAGCCACCGTGCGTCACTGGGCGCAGATGTGGGGAGTAGTTCTGCTGCTCAAGGGAGCACTCACGGTGATTGGTACTCCAGATGGACAGGTCTTCATCAATCCAACAGGCAATCCGGGAATGGCAACAGCAGGTTCTGGAGATGTACTCAGTGGGATGATTGGCGGACTACTGGCGCAAGGCTTGAATCCTTTGGAGGCAACCTTAGTTGGTTGTTGGTGGCATGGAGCTGCTGGGGATTGGCAGGCAAAACGGTCGGGCGAAGTTGGGTTGACAGCCGGTAAGTTGATTGAAGGAATCAGTCCTGTGTGGCAACAGGCAGCATTTTGAACAGTTCTGCTGGTAGTTGCTGAGCAAAAGGATATTCAACCAACTGATTCAAACCGAGTCTTTCGGCTGTTTCGGCAAATTCTGAGGAAAGTTCTTTCAGAGAAAAACCAAGCAGGATCAAATGCGCACAATCGGGTTCTGTGCGAACCAAGCGCACCAGTTCCAATCCGTCCATCACAGGCAGTTCCAGATTCAGCAAAACAACATCTGGCTTGTTCATGACGGAGTTGGCGAAGCCTTCCCAGCCATTGAAAGCGACTTCCAACTGGAAGTGTTCCGAAAGTTGGTGTTGAATCTCACCCAAGCGTGTCAGATCGTGATCAACGTAAAGCAGATTGGGCATGCAGATTTTTTTAGGCAGAAGAGATTTGCAAATCAACAACTAGACTGTATATAGAGAAGCCTTGCGATTCGCAAGCCGCAGACCTCGCTGACTTGCTCTTCATGGCAATGGGCCGGAGTGTCCTGCCAAGCTCCTCTCAATAACAGATTTCCTGCCGATAGCGTCCATTACCAGTCGATATTCAACTATGCAGACCAAATTTATCTTCATCACCGGTGGCGTTGTTTCGGGCCTGGGCAAGGGCATTGCCGGAGCCTCCATTGGTGCCTTGCTCGAGAGTCGTGGCCTAACTGTCAGTCTGATGAAACTAGATCCTTACATCAATATTGATGCAGGAACCATGAATCCCTTCCAACACGGTGAGGTTTACGTTACCGAGGATGGGGCAGAGACTGATTTGGATTTGGGACATTATGAGCGCTATACCAATGCCGTCGTGTCTCGAGTTCACAACTGCACAACGGGGCAGATCTACGATAAAATCATTCGCAAGGAACGAGCCGGTGAATACCTGGGGGCAACTGTTCAGGTTGTGCCTCATGTGATTGATGAGATCAAGGAAGCAGTGCTTCGGGCTAGTGATAATGTAGATATCGCTATCGTGGAAATCGGCGGCACCGTCGGTGACATTGAGTCCTTACCATTTCTGGAGGCGATCCGTCAGTTTCGTCATGATTATGGTCGTGAAAACACACTTTACATTCATCTCACGCTGATCATTTATACAACAGAGATGAAGACCAAGCCGACCCAGCATAGTGTTGGCAAACTACGGGAAATTGGAATTCAACCAGATATGCTGATCTGCAGGACACCAGAGCCTTTGCCGGATAAGTTGCGTGAGAAGATCGCCTTGTTCACCAATGTCCCTGTTGATGCGGTGATTGATGGGTTGGATGTTGATTTTCTCTATGAGATTCCGCTCGTCTATCACAAGCAGAAGCTTGATGACAAAATCATTGAGTTGCTGCAGATGTGGACACGACGCCCCAAGCTTCAGAATTGGGTAGATATTGTGGAAGCCTACAAAGAGCCAATTGATGAAATTACCATTGCCTTTGTTGGAAAGTACGTCAATCAGCGGGACACTTATGAAAGCCTCAACGAAGCGCTCGTGCATGGCTGTATTGCCTGCAACCTGCGTCTGAACCTGATCTATATCAACTCCGAGGAAATCACGGAAAAAACCGTTGGGCCGATGCTGGCTCCTGCTCATGCGGTGTTGGTTGCACCAGGCTTTGGAGAACGTGGTACAGAAGGAAAAATTTTGGCTGTTCAGCACGCACGAGAACAGCAAATTCCTTTCTTTGGCATTTGTCTGGGAATGCAGATGGCTGTGATTGAATTCGCTCGCAATGTTGCCAATCTGAAAGATGCCAATTCTGGAGAATTCCGGAGTCCCCATGATGAAAATGTGATTGATTTAATGCCAGAGCAGCAAGGACAACAAAATACTGGCGGATCAATGCGTCTTGGAGCATACACGGCCCACTTGCGGGAAGGAACTCAAATTGCGCAAATCTATGCTAAACCAGAGATTCGTGAGCGTCATCGTCATCGCTATGAAGTGATGAACGAATTTGTTCCTCAACTAGAATCTGCAGGGTTAGTGATTTCTGGCAGAAATCCGGATCGTGACCTGGTAGAAACCATTGAGTTGGCAGATCACCCCTGGTTCATTGGCTGCCAGTACCATCCAGAGTTGAAATCAAAGCCCTTCGCCCCACATCCGTTGTTTGTTTCCTTCTCACGTGCAGCTCTGCACTACAAGCAAAACTCCTCCATAAGGTGACACCATGATGCGCTTCCGAATCGGCTTGCTGTCGCTGATCTTCTGCTGCCTCACCAATTTTGTCTGGGCACAGGGTAGCAATGCTTATGAACTTTCCAGCAACACCCTGATCCATTTGCGTCAGGCGGGTTTACCATTGGAAATTCTCAGGGATCTGCAGCCTTTGATAGGAATTCGTTTTGACACGAAAGAAGATCTGCGTGCTGCACTGCAGAAGTTGCCGCGTTCCCCGACAACCGAAGCCCTAGAGCAGATTGAACAGTTTGCTGAGATGCGACGTCTACAACTGCAAGCCCAGGAATTCAGTGGTGATCAGAAGAAGGGAGAGTTGGTGTTTCGTGGAGAAGTTGAAGGAGAATTGCCACGAGAACAGCTACGCTTCCGCTCTGAGCTGCTCAACTTGGTGCGCCAAGAAAAGTACGAGAAAATGCGCAGTGAGGGGTCTGTGGAGGTGGAACAGTGGGATCGAACCTTGCAGGCCGGATTTCTGTTCTATGAGCGTGCAGAAGAAGGATTTGCGAACGAAGATGTACGAGGACCGGTCCAGATCTTGCGCTTCAACGAAGAGTTCCGTGCTAGCGCTAAGCAAGGAAAAATCAGTGGTAATTTGATGCAGGCCGACCTGCTACGACAACAGGTGCTCCTACAGGGACGCAGTGAAGCAGAGCCCGCTCGGATGGAATTAGACCTTGATGAAATTCGCCGACAGCAAGCGTTCAATAGTCTAGAGGAATTGCCACCAACCAGCGATTCTCCAGAGACGGTGACTCTGCAGGCGGCTCAGGCAACGCTCAATAACCAAGTTCGGCGTCTTTTGCTGGAAGGAGCGGTAGAGCTTTTCAAGTCACCAGAACAGCTACGGATCTACGGTGGTCGGGTCCAGGTGGAATTTGATGCAACCCAGCAGATTCAAACGGTCTATGCGGAACGAGCGGTATGCTTTGAGCAGCCTGGGCGAGTAGCCCGCGCCGATTCTGTAAGGATGGAGCAGGCAACCCAACTGATCTTGTTGGAAGGCAACGCCCAAGTGCAAACCGATCAGTACAACCTGCAAGGTGAGTCGATCAAGCTTTATACGGATGTCAGCCAAGGAGTGGCTCAAGGTGATGACAATTCTCCGATTCGGGTTACTATTTTGATGGATCAGCCCAATTCGGCAAGCAACGCATTCCGGTGTAGATGAATATCAGCAACAACACCTTTACCAACCTGCGCACCAAGTACACCCCCCCTGTCACGGATGAAGGCAAACAAGGGGAAGAAGCCAATGGTGTAAAGGAAGAAAATCCACCTCCTGAACTGGCGATGGATGCTTCCTTCAAGAAGTTGCCCGGTGGATTGATGGTCTACGTGGAGGAGTTGGGTAAGGGGGAGAAAGTTGAAACTGGCAGTAAGCTCAGCGTTCATTATGAAGGCTGGCTAGCTAGCGACTACACCAAGTTCGATAGCAGCATCGACAAGGGGCGGCCTTTTGAATATAATCATGGCGAAGGCATGGTCATCAAGGGCTGGGAAAAAGCCATGGAGGGAATGCGGGTTGGCACTAAGCTACAACTGAAAATTCCTGCCAAGCTAGCGTATGGTCCTTCTGGAATGTCTGGAGCTGGTATTCCTCCCAACGCAGATCTGATCTTCAAACTAGAAATATTAGCAGTAGAGAAGCCAGTAGAAGATTCGAAAAAATCACCGAACTCGGTAGATCTTTACGCCTGAAGGTGGATTGATTATGGGTGAGTTGGCCTGGTTTGAGGTCGGTGATTTGAGCCACTAACCTGAAGAGGAGTAGATCAAAGCTACCCTTATTCAATGTAATCAAATTCGAATAGCTTTAATCCACTAGCGTAATCTTTACTTCTTCCTTCTGTTTCTTCCTTCCGCCAAGTATCCTTTCAGCATCCGCGCAGTAAATCCGTGCTTCTTGCACATTTCCTTGACGAGAGACAGATCCTTGTTTCTTTCATCCCGTAATGCGGTTTTTCTTTGCTTTTGCAGTTCTGCAATTTGATTCTCAAGTTCTTGTACGCTGGGCATGGTCTTCCTCAGTTAGCTGTTGATCAATTAGCAAAGTAAACTTTGCTTTGCCTCTAAGATAGTACGCTATCCTTTGCAAGTTAGTGCAAAGAGCGTTCGTAAGCAATCATTACAGAATCAGTTACTTTCACTCTGTAACTTGTTTTCTCTGAGTCATAGCAGTTTTAAGCTGCTAATTTAAATGAGTCTATCCAGTTCATGAAATGAATGCAAAAGAAACTTTTTTGATTGGCAACAGCGAATAATATCAGTCTGAGTACCCAAGTTATGTGAACTCAACAAGTTAAACTCCAAAACTTAATTCAGCAATATAGGGTCTGTGTGTCGATAATTCGATACCAAATTGAATAGTACAATACGAAGAAAATGGCTGTGCCTAGCTAGTTCAAGCGCCTGCGGTTCCTAATTGGGTAAAAGAGATGGGACGGTTTCTAATATGAAAAACAAAATTAGAGAATATTTATGGATAATCAGTACAGTCGCGAGTACCAAGCGTATCTGACTTATGCCTTACAGCGTTACCTGATCGAACACTGTAACTATACTGAGAAAGATGCAGAGATCAAAGTGATGCAGGATTTCGAAGAAGTAGAGCAAGAGGCACGAGAAGCTGGTTTCCTGTGAGAGCAATGTTTATTGGTAATTATCCGAAGTATCCAGCCGATGTGATTTTGAAAATAAGTAGAAAAGATTTTTTGATTTGAGTTAGTGAGATCAGTTGGACTTTCTCAAAAGTATGCGGAGTCTTCTCCATACGAATTTAGAAGAAGATTGTTTTGCGATCCATGCGTTAGCGAAGTTTATGTATACGAGTACAGCGAGTTCCTTTGGTTTAGTGAGCGGTCCACAAATCGCCTACGTAGTGGTCCACGCAGACGAATATGCGATTCAGGCCAGCAGGCTAGTCAAGAACTCTCAGGATTTTCAGATAAGTCTTCGGCAGCATCTACAAAAACTATTACAGGAACAGGTCAATGTGATTTTACTGAATCTGCAAAAGACGGAGCAGCAACCACCAAAATTCCTAAGATCCTTAGGAGACCAAGTGACCGTGATTCCCTCACTAGAGCAGGACTCGATCAACGCCCAGTCAGAGCGACTAAGTGAGTACTTGGTGCGGCAGAGGGGTCTGAAACAACTGGTCTTCACAGGTGGCTGGAAAAACGCCTGCCTCAAGCACACGCTCCGCCGGACAGTGATGACAAAAGACCCATTTGAATTGGGGATCATGGATGAGATCTATCATCCAGTGAGCGGCGTGGTAGAGTATGGCAAGCAAAGGCTTGAAGTCATGGTCACAGTGGACCACGACTTCGTGTTCTGAGGTGTAGATAGAATCAGGCAGGTTCTGCAGTCTTTTCTGGTAAGCGGCGTGGTTCCTCTGACCACTCCTTGTCATCAAGCAGGTATTGCATACGCTCAACGATTTGCTGTAGCTCGTGATTACGTTGCTCGAGAGACTGGTTCTTGTTGCGCTCCAGCAGGACCAGGCGCTTGAGGCGCTTGACTTCCATCACTTGGTTTCGGTGCAGGACTCTGAGTTGAGAGTGATAAGTGAAGAAGTAGGCCACACAGAAAAGGATACCCAGCGCCAACGTTACAAAGATCGGTACAAAAACTGGGCGCTCGAACCGGAAATTCAGACCGAGTTCATCAAGGTTGAACCGGATCACAATCGGATCTAGATTCTGGGTGATGAAAACGATACTCAGGTAAAGAAATCCGGCGAAGAATACGAGCCAGAGATAGCGCATAGCCTCCTTGGTGCTGGGAGTAGGTTACAGTGGTGGTATTCACTTCCGCCAGAGCCGACACTATGAGTGCTCTGGGAACACCGACCGTCTCTGGAAATCAGGGTACTATCCCTTACTTTGTCGCCGAGTGTCAAGATCTTGGCAATGCCAGATGTGAGTATGTAAGAGTTCTTTCAACTTTTTTGGATATTCAAGACGGAGAATAATGAGAATTTGCAGGGCTTTTGTGCTCTTGATGAGTGTATTGAAGTTTTGTGCTGTACCCGTAGTTGCTGTGGAACTCTCGCTACTGGATGAGTCACGCAAAACCTGTGATTCTCTGCGTCAAGGAGAAGGCTTTTCAGAATTACGCTCTGATCCGATGTGGAAAGACCTCCGCTTCCGCTATCAATTTGATGACCAGACGGGCAACTGCGAATTTTCCGGTTTTGAACTGCGCCTGGATTCCTGGCAACGTTCCCTGATGGATAACCTACTGCAAGGAATCTCGGTGCATTATGGATCACGATTCAGCCCTGATTTCTGGAATCTGACCAATTGGGTTCAGGAAGAACAACCACTGAGCCGAATTCAGGTCTTTCGCAATCAGGAATTTTCCTTCTCCATCATTCCCGATGCACAGGGTCACCCTGGTGTACTACTCCAGTTCACAACCCTACCTGGCGAATTCCTTGATCAGTGATTATTGGGAGTCGAATTCCTCACAATCTCGCAGCCCTTGAGCTTTCCCCCACTCGTACATGTATTCAGAGACCTGAAGCAGCGCCACGGGATCTCCCGGATTGATGTGGTCTCCTGGCAGCCAGAGTTCAGACTTTGGCTCTGGTGCCGCATTCCAGAGTAGACCGTAGGAAGACTGCGGTGCAAGGCGGTCGTCACGACCATTAATGAAGTGGATAGGAGTATTCCGAATATTGGGTAGATAGGCTTCCATTTCACCGTATTCTAAAAGCGTTGAGAGGAACCAGGCAAGGCTGCCTGCCAGCGCTCGTAGTCCAAGATCCTTACTCCAAGCGACCAGTCCTTCCGGTTCCGAAGGCATTTTGTAATGAATGCGGCCTTGTCGGACAAACTCACGGTTAAAGAGTCCTTCAAAATCAGTGAACGCATAAATCAGCAATAGTCCCGAAACGCTCTCATTCTCCAAGCTGGCGAGAGCTGCAGTGAAAGGAGCGCCAAAGCTACCTCCGGCCAGCACGACTTGCTCTGTGAAGCGAGCATCTCCGTCTAGAGAGCCGTTGGTATGACGTAGCAGCGCTTGTAAGGCACCAAGAGTATGGAGCATTTCCAGACGAATCAACTCTCCTACATTCCACCATTCAGCAACCCCATAGCTCAGCCAGACCTGTTTGCTGACATACTCCCGAATCGGATGCTCCATCGCCACAGTGTTGGCTGGGTCGTTGAGGACAGCACTGCCATCCAGCAGATTCTTACCTTGTTTCACTCCGGTGAGTAGTATGGAAGTATCACAACGCAGACCTCGGGGATTGCCTCGAAACCAAGCAATAGTTTTTCGTTCAGGATCACTGATGGATTGGATTTCCCACTGCTCGGTATCAAGTTCACGAACTTGCCAGCGTGGGATCTCTTTAAGTTCAATGGGTTGACGAATTTGCTCCAGTTTCCAGTAGCTTAGTCCCAAAAAAGAAATCAGCCCCAGCAGCAATATCCTCCCAATCCAACGCAGCATTACGATTCCAAGTGATGATTGAGCGATGCCTTCAGACAATCATTGGATTGCCTGGTTCCAGCAACATTTTGAGCAAGTTTTTGGCCTTTTGTCGCAGGATGTATGAACTGTAGAAGGCAACAGCAGGAGTCTGAGGAGGCCGACTGAGAGGAGAAAAACAGGGAGTGGAAGCCCTCCCTGCTATTAGAAGTGACGAGCTATTCGCGACGACCAACCATGGCGAAAGCACCCCAATAGAAGGGGCTGCTCCAGCGGAAGTCCTCAACCATTTCAAGACGAGCCTCCCGCATGGCTTCCCGTGGGGGAATACCGTCCAGGTATTTGTCGTAGAACTTGGTCATCAGGAGTTGAGTACCGTCGTCAGAGACTTCCCAAAAGGAATTGATTACGGAGTCGACACCAGCTTCCTGGAAGGAGCGACGCAGACCATAGACTCCTTCACCTTCGTGGATCTCACCTAGGCCAGTTTCACAAGCGGATAGAATGACAAGTCGAGTACCAGTCAAGTTTAGGCTGAGCACCTCCATCGCAGTCAACACTCCGTCATTGTCCGTATCGATTTCACCCAACAGCGGGGCATTCGGATTCAACCCGGCGAAGGCCAAGCCAGCACGCAGCAAGGGGTTATCTGCTGGAGGTGGGATTGGATTTTGACTACCACGCTGCATACCCATGATGCGCTTGGCCAGACGTTCCTGTTCTTTCAGAAAAAAACCATGGGTCGCAATGTGAAGAATCTCAGGAACCTTCTCAGCGTTGTAACTACGTAACTCTTTCTCCTCAGCTGCAGCCCGAGTGACAAAGGTTGTGCTACGCTCCTTGTCGCCCACAACTTCTTCAATCACTTCACCTTCCTTCTCAGCGCCAGGAAGAGGACTAAAGTTTAGTCCACGCAGACCGTTACCCATGCGAATGCCAGAGTTTACTGTTGCCGAGCGCTTACTGGAAGCAACAATACGAGCTTCCGGAGAGTTGCTGATCTCATCGGAATCATAGTCTGGGCCCGCAATGATGAGCACATCGCCCTCAGCAGGTTCCAGCGGATCGATGACCAAATCTCGAGCAGAACTGATTAACCGCAGATTCAGGGTCTCAATCAGATACTGGTCCTCAAAATCAACCAATGCGTCAAAGGGCAGCACATTCAGCACGCTGTCTGGGATCAGGAAGATCGAATCCTTATCTTCTAGAAATTCAGTGATTGGATCCCAGAGTGGCTCATAGAGTTCCTGGGCAATCGGTTTGATATCATCCTCAATGACAGTCACGTCCATCATGTAGTCACGCAACTCCATGATCATATCTTTGAATGGTTCCAGTTCTTCGTAATTATAGAAGTGGAGTTCACCATCATTCAGGATTATGACACAGAGTGACCACTCATCGTTTTCATCACGATAGGCGAAAAAGTCAACCAGCGCGTGTTCCTCACCGACAGCATCAAGCACATCTTCAACACTGACCTGCTGAATTGCCTGCCGAAAGACAGCGCTCGCTTCTCCTAGACGTAGTTGAAGGCTGTTGACCTTATTTTCGAGATCGTTGATCAACTGAGGAAAGTTGTTACGAGTTTCCGGAGTGGGACCAGAGAGCGTCAAGGCAGCCAATTCCTTGCGGGCAGCGGTTAACTCTTCCGTGATAACTTGCAACTCGGGAGAGTCTGCCATCTGAACTACCTGCTGAGTTTCACTGGTAATCTTCAGTAGCAGTCCCTTGCGCCGGAGGCTGATATCAAAAATATCTCGAGCAGTGCGTTCGTCATCTAATTCAATCAACAACCGAATGTAAGCATCTAGCTCAGGACGATAGAGATTGATATAGGACTGACGGGTATTGTCACCAGCTACCCAGAGAATTCGGTTCAGAAATTCGTTACGGCGCTGATAGCCCAGCTGTCGTGTTTCGTAGGCGTCATCCAGATCTCCCATCTCTTGCTGGAGATTGGCCAGATTGTTCAAAGTCTCAAAAGTATAAGGGTGTAGTTCTCCAAGTACCTTGCCCTGTAGCTCAAGTGTTTCCTGGAAAAGTTCCAGGGCCTCGTCTTCACGACCTTGTTCAACGTAGAGCACGGCAAGATCATTCATACTACGCAGGACATCTTCGTGTTCCTGCCCTCCGAATAGTTCAGTACGCAGTTCGAGGGCGCGAACCAGAGTTTCTTCTGCTTGGTCCAGTTCGCCAAGTTGTGTTTGAACTCGGCCACTATTGTTAAGCGCCTTGAGTGTGTCCTGGTGCTTTTCTCCGTAGAGTTCCTTCCAGATTTCGTAAGCTTCGAGAAAATTGGTTTCTGCTTGTTCTGGTTTTTGGTCAATCAGGTAGAGGTAGGCCAGGTTGTTGATGCTGGCCACCGTGTTTGGATGAGTTGGACCGAAGACCTTCTTGTTGAGTTCAATGACTTGCTGATAAGTCCGCTCCGCTCGGCTGAAGTCCCCCTGTGCCTCGTAGAGCATAGCAATGTTGTTGTTGAGCGCCAGTGAGGTTGGGTGCTCTGTGCCTTGCTCCACTTGGGAAAGTGCCAGTGCTTTCTGGTAGAGTGGTTCTGCTTCGTCATAGAGTCCTTGGCTTTCTAGGACAAGAGCCAAGTTGTTCATGATAGAGATGGTCTGAGGTGCACCTTCACCAAGTGCAGCGCTCATTGCTTGCAGTGCCTGTCGGTAGGTGGCTTCGGATTGCTGCAACTGGCCAAGTCGACGGTAAATGCCAGCCAGATTGTTCAGATCACCTGCTGTGTTTGGATGGGCATCACCAAGAATTTGTTGGTCGATTTCGTAGACTTCTTGGTAATAGCGAAGGGATGCAACAAAGTTATTCGTATTTTCGTAGAGTTGAGCAAGATGACTTTTTGCGTCGATGACTAGTGGATCTGCAATTCCAAGTAGTTGCTCTGCTGTTGCGATCACTTCCAGGAACATCGGCTCCGCTTCATCGGGACGTCCCAATTGTCGATACAACTCTGCCAAGCGTTCCTTGGTTTCCAGCGTCTGTGTCTCCTCAGGTCCCTGAACCTTTGTGCGTAGGGCATAACTCTGCTCCAGTGGTTCTAGAGCAGGACGTAATTTGCCCTGGCGCTGATAGAGCTGCGCTAGGTCTTCCAAGACATTGATTGTGGGTAACGCTTCTGCCCCAACTGCCGTCACGAGAGTTGCTTGAGCATCCTGTAAGCGCTGCTCTGCCAGTTCATAGCGCAGCAATTCCGCATCATTGTTTGCCAAGGTTTGTAAGCGCAGAGTGGTTCGGGGATCCTGTGCTCCCAAGGCTTCAGTAGATACAAGATAGGCTTTTTCATAAACGACATCGGCCATTTCGTATTCACCCAACTCAGCAAAGAATCCACCGTACTGATCAAGAATCTGCAACACGATGTTGGAGTTGGTTCCCTGCTGCTCCATGGCGATGACCAGAGTCTCCTGGTAGAGTTCATTGGCAATTTCTAGTTCTCCCAGTTCTCCATACAGCAGTGCCTGGAGTAAATAAGCCCGAAGGGTTCTTTCATCTCGTAGCCCGAAGTGTTGATCTGCCAACTCACGAGCTTGTAGAGCCTTGTTCAGGCTGTTTTCCAGTTCCCCAAATTCATATTCCTGCATCGCCTGATCAAAGATTTTTTTCCAATCACGAGCCAGCTCAACAGGATCAATGGTGGTCTCTTCAGTAGCTGCGGTGTCTGGCAGTTCAGACTGTACAGATGCAGCCTGGGTTTCTGCCTCCTGTACTGTGGATTCAGTACGCTGGAGCGCATCCTCAACCTGCTGTAGTGCATTCTGGGTCTCCGACAGAGCTTTTTCACTTTGCTCATTTTCTTGTGCAATTGCCCAACTATGGGTCAGCAGATAACTGGCACAGAACACGACAAAGGCTCGTTGGCGCAGCAGCATTTGGCCTCCTTGAACCGGCATTCTTGACAAAGGGGGAAGACGACCAAAAGATCGTCTGGATAATCAATCAAATATGGATCGCTCGCTTGTCTGTGGCATCCAGAGCAGCTTCTTTGATCGCTTCTGCAAAGGTTGGGTGAGCGTGGGACATTCTTGCAATATCCTCTGCACTGCAACGATATTCAAAAGCTACGACAGCCTCTGCAATCAGGTCTGCGATCCGGGCTCCAACCATGTGGATACCGAGCACTTCATCGGTTTCCTGATCAGCAATCACCTTGACCAACCCATCAGTTTCCATCGCTGCCCGGGCACGTCCCAAGGCTTTGAATGGGAAGGAACCAACTTTGAAGCTCCGCCCAGCCTCCTGCAACTCCTGCTCTGTGTAACCAACACCTGCGGCTTCTGGCCAGGTATAGAGCACGCTGGGAATTGCCCGATAGTTCATGTGAGGACGCTGTCCAGCAATGACTTCTGCGGCGAACACTCCTTCTTCCTCTGCTTTGTGTGCCAGCATTGCTCCGCGGATGACGTCACCAATCCCATAAACTCCGGGCACGGTGGTCTGCAGCTGATCGTTGACAGGGAGTCTGCCTCGCTCATCGGTTTGCAGGCCGATCTTATCAAGGCCCAAGCTATCTGTGAAGGGTTTGCGACCAACAGCTACGAGGCAGTATTCACCCTCAAAGCTCACTTCGTCCCCCTTTTTATTCTTGGCAGTCACCACGACCTTGTCGTCACCGGCAACAGCCTGCTGGACAGCATGGCTCAGGTGAAACTTGATGCCGAGCTTACGCAGAATTCTCTGCATTTCCTTACCCAGTGAGAGATCCATGGTGGGAATCAGGCGATCCATGAATTCAATCACAGCGACCTTGGTACCCATGCGAGCGTAGACAGAACCCATTTCCAAACCAATGATTCCTCCACCAATCACGAGCATAGTTTCCGGGACGCTGGGCAAGGACAACGCCTCAGTAGAGGTGATAATACGTTTACCGTCGATTGGTACATTGGGCAGTGAAGAAGGCTCAGAACCAGTGGCAATGATGGTGTTTTTCGTCTGAATATTTTCTGTACTACCATCTGCCTTGCGAACTTGAATTGTATTGGCATCCACAAAGCTGCCATGGCCTTGGTACACCTCGATTTGATTCTTGTTCATCAGATACATCACACCATCGCAAGTCTGAGAAACTACCTCATCTTTGCGCTTCTTCATGTTGTCCCAGTTGAGGCTCAGTCCTGAGACATCGATTCCATGGGTCGCAAAGTGATTTTTGGCGTTGTAGTAGTGCTCGGTTGAATCGAGAAGGGCCTTGGAAGGAATGCAGCCCACGTTGAGACAGGTTCCCCCAAGGGTGGGTGATTTTTCAATCAGTGCGGTTTTCAGTCCGAGCTGCGATGAACGAATTGCAGCGACATAGCCGCCAGGTCCTGCGCCAATCACAACGACATCAAATTGGCTCATGAGTTCTCCAGAAAGTCTAAGAAAAGGGGGTGACCGGACATAGCGAAGTCCGGTGAGTAAAGCTTGTAGATGATGAGGGAAAAACTAGGCGGACTGGATTGATGTTGCAAACTAAAATCCCTGCCACCTCATTCAGAAGGAAATCGATCAAAATGAAGATAGGGTGAGCTACTGGCGTACTTCCAACTGCTCTGGTGCAGCTACTTCTTCGATGGCGGGGGCTCGAGGATTGAGGAAGACGATGCGGTTACCCGTGGCTTCTTGGGCTACCAGAGGAATATTTCTCTCTTGAAGATCACGGCGCATCTGACGTCGCAGACGACTTTTGTCCTCAGAAGAGAACAGCTCGATCTCAATGTAGCGATTCGTGTTTTTGAGTTCACTGAGCTGCTGGTATCCCGGAGTGTTTTCAAGATAGTCGAGGATCATATCTTCTTCCTCGATGCTGTAATTTCGGAAGACCAGCAGATAGGCGTTGCCGATATCGCCAATACTCTGGTAGTAGGACAGCACTCGATCAATAGCTTCCTGAGCAGCATCTTTACCAGCTCGGGTGCCTGCCTTGCCCAGCATGTTGAACCAGTCGTAGGAACCAGGCCGGTTAGCGGAGAGTTCCTTGCCATAGGTGACCACATCAGCGATTTGTCGGCCTGTGTTGGCATCATAGACGCTGAGTCTCACGGTCGCCTTGGTCGCATAGAACACCCCCCCACGTTGATCTCGTTTGCCACCGACTAGTTCAAAGCGTACGAGGATTTCCGCCTGTTGATCCAACGCCAGAGCAATCAGGTTGTCTACTGGGCGATCTACCAATGCAGCTTGTTCAATAGTACGGTAGACCTCTTCCATTGCCTGCTCATTGAAAACACGAAAACCCATGCGGTTGAATTCATCCCGAATCACAGACAAGGTTGTGCTAACAGGCCCAATGTCGCGGGGTAAAGCATTCGGATCGGTTGGCGCATACACGATCATCACACGCTTGTTGCCCATTTTCTGATGCAACACCCGGAGTGCCGTCAGAGTATCAACAATTCGGCTATCCTGGACATCTGCTCGGATCACCACTTCGTAGGCTGACCCCCCACTGGAGCGCCCTTCACGCAAGACTTGAAATTCCCTGATGAATCCTTGACTAGCACTGAAGATTTCATCACGGATGACCTCAAAATTCTGGGTCAGCGTAGTCGCATCAACGTAGGCTCCAACACCTTGTTCAACAGCCTCACGCTGTGCGTTTTTCAAGGCCTGAGTCCGTGCACCACCAATATTTTCGTCATAGATCGTTGCCACTCCAGTCACTGTGATTTCGCGTGCCAATGCCGTAAAATTCGTACATAGAGTCACAATCAGTAACAGGATCAGGTAACGCATATTCCTCCTTGGATGATTCAATTGATTTCCAAACCAAATTCAGGATCTTCAGAAAGAAAGGGCAGTTCCACTGGTTCAATACGAGTGGGCTCCATTTCTGCAGGTTGGCTGGCAGGCTGAATGATAGCGCTGGCAGCACGAGGCTGCACCAAGGCATCTTCAGGTGGTGATGTGGTCCCTGCGGCTTCGATAGTACTTTCTGCTAGATTGTCCAGCGGGTTGTAGCTGCCTGCAGCTATCTGCATATCGGTCCAGGCTTGAGCATACTTGATTTCTGGCTGATAGGCGTTGGCTTGTGCAAAATGATAGGCTGCCAAAGACCACCGTTGCTGCAATCGATACACAGAGCCCAGGTTGAAGTGTGCGGCCGCTAGATTCTGGCTATCTTGAGGCCGTGAGGTGCGGGCGTAGAACTTGATGATCGCGCTGTAGCGCTGAAAGTCCTGACGTTCCAGCAGGGTGATCAGTACAGGATCTATCTCTTTCAGTGAATAGGATTTTCCATACAAGCGTAATAGAGCTTTGAGCGTGTTTTGAGGCAATCTTGCCTGGCGTAGTCGTGTGTAGAGTTCACTACCGAAAGTGAAGCGTTCGGATTCGCCAAAGGATACAGGCTCGAAGACCACATAACTCCAGCCTTTTAGCGCACGGTCATAATCTCCACTGACAGCATAGCGGTTAGCCTGCAGGATTCCCGGATGCCCCAAGTCCACAGTATCACCACTCCAAGGCAAAGGAGAGGTGCCGACCTCCAGTTCAAGAGTGCGATTTTTTTGCACAGGATTCAGTCGATCCAACATACGCTGCACAAGCAAGCGCCCAAGCCGCATCATTTCGCTGTCAGCAGGAGGCATCGCCAGAATCTCTGCCTCTCCTACGTAGCTCTGCTGAAAAGAGATCTTTTCATTTCCCTGATATAGCTCTTGTCGGCTCCCAGCGTTCAGGAAAGAGAAGCGAATCTCCAAATCCAAGGTGCGGTGCATTACCCGTTCACTGAAAGGAATTTCTTCAAATTCAAAAGCCTGTCGGGGGATCGCAATCTCTTGACCAGGTTCCTGGATCATTACATTGCGCGGGCGCAGATTAATTCGGGTGTTCCCGCGAGTCTCCTCTTCATCACGGATAGAAAAAATTTCAACCTCTACTGCAACTAAAGCTGTGTATTCGCGTTGTGTCTCGCTTACTTCATCCAGATAGTCAAAATTAGGGATTCGATAGACTTCTTGAATAAATATATCACGAAACAAACCGGCTTGACGTCCTGTGAAACGCTCTAGTGAGAAGGCAGACGTGCGCAGTAGTGCTTCGGAATTGGGTGGATCGGAGTAGTAGACAGTTTTTGCCAGACAGCCAGAGAGCAGTAGCGGTAGTGACAGGAGAAATAAAAAATTAGTCAGCGAGGTCGTCTGTGGTTTGTACCAATTGCTTGTCTTGGTTGATGGTCCAGGTGTCTTCAGTTGCATCGTCATCCAGGTTGGCAGTTGCCGTGGCGGTGAAGGTACTGGCGGTGGCCGTGATGCCGTAGCTATAAATGGCATCGTCTGCAATGCCGACTCCAAGAGCTGCGAAGTCATCGGTGTAGCTTCCATTACTGGCATGATAGAGTTTTTCTGCCGTATGGATTGCCGCTAAGTTGGTCTTGACTTCGCTTTGCTTGGCTCGTTGCAGATAGCCTTCCAGGCTGGGATAAGCCAGGGTTGCAAGAATGCCGATGATCGCAACAACGATCATCACCTCAATCAGGCTAAATCCCTTGGGTTGATGGGCACCGTATGCAAGATATCGACCTCTGATTGGCATGGACACCTCAGAGCAGAGACCTCACGGACTCGTTGATGAGTAGGAGAAAGTCATCAGGGAAGATCCCCAAGTACAGCGTAGCGAAGACGGTCAAACCAACTCCGAAAGAAGCCAGTCGTGGTGGAGTTTCTACAACTGTAGAGGTTTCTTCGCCTGCCTTCAGATACATGCAGGCGATGACTCGCAGGTAATAGTAAACCGAAAGTGCACTGTTGAGAACCGCAACGACTGTCAGTAGAATCCAATCGGCTTCCAGTGCAGCTCCGAAGATCCGTAGTTTCCCAACAAACCCACCCGTCAGGGGCAGGCCGATCAGCGAGAGCATCATCAAGCTCATACCCAGAGCAAGCATCGGGTTGGTTCGCGCATAACCGTGCAGGTCTTCGTAAGTCTCCAGAATCCGTCCACGATTGCGAATAGCCAGAATGCCAAAAGCACCAGTGCTAACCACAGCATAAGCCAGCGCGTAAAAGAGAACGCTACCAATCGCAGCAGTTGTGCCTACAGCAATGGCTACCATCATGTACCCGGCATGTGCAATAGAAGAATAAGCCAGCATGCGTTTCACGTTTTGTTGCTGCAAGGCAACCAGATTGCCGATGGTCATCGTGAGCATGGCAAGCCAACCAAGGATGGTTTCCCAGCCCTCAACTTGCTCCAAGGGAATTCCAACCAGCAAAATTCGGATCATGATTGCAAATCCTGCTGCTTTGGCAGCCGCAGACATGAACCCAGTGACTGGTGTTGGTGCGCCACTGTAGACATCCGGTGTCCACATGTGGAAAGGAACGATCGCCACCTTGAAACTCAGGCCGATAGTCAGCAGTGCAATACCTGCAAGAGCCAGCGGAGTCTCCACAGCCCCCAGGCGTAGTTGCTGCAGCATGTCCGGAAGATAGGTACTTCCGGTTGCGCCATAAAGCAGTGAGATACCGTACAGCAGAAATCCGGTGGAGAAAGCGCCCAACAGCAGGTACTTTAGTGCAGCCTCACCTGATTCAGGCACCTTGCGTTTCATGCCAACCAGGATGTAGCTGGAAATCGACATGATTTCGAGCCCGATGAAGATCACCAGCAACTCGAGACTTGAAGACATCAGCATCATCCCAATCAACGCACTCAACAGCAGGATGTAGTATTCACCGAAGTTCATCTCGTTCTCGGTGATATAGTGCCGTGAGAGTAGGATGGTCATCAGTCCGATCAACAGATACACCAATTCCAGCAAGATCGAGAAATTATCTGCTACCACAGTGCCATA
This sequence comes from uncultured Pseudomonadota bacterium, assembly GCA_913056375.1. GTDB lineage: Bacteria > SAR324 > SAR324 > SAR324 > NAC60-12 > JCVI-SCAAA005. Next base: position 28,207 of record CAJXNF010000003.1, read on the forward strand.
AAAACCTGTGTAACCAGCGCCGTACAACTGCAACTCAGCAAGCATGGTCAGCACGATTCCTCCCAGCGAAACGCTGACGAGTACGTCGTTGCGGCGGTTGGACGGAACAAAGAGATCCGCCAACATCGCCACCACCAAGGTCAGAAATAGGATCAGTTCCGGAATCAGTGGCAGTAAATCGACCAGTGAGATGAAGTTGGGCATGCGAGGCTCTACCTGGGATTGGATAGCGAACAAAAATGTGCAAAACGGCACGAATATGTAAAGGAAGCACTGAAAAGACAAGTCACAAACGGGAATCATTCAACATTTTGCAGGCCTTGGAAAAGGCAAAAATACTACTCATATTTCTGATTGAATAAATATACTAAAAATCATTATGCAGTCCAACATCATCTCTTCGCCAGAATTGGCCAGTCAGGGTCATCAAAAGATTGAGTGGGTACGACGCAACATGCCGATCCTGAATCAGTTGGAGGATCAATTTGCACAGGAACGCCCTTTTGCGGGCAAGCGGGTAACGGTTTGTATTCATCTGGAAGCCAAGACCGCCTACCTGGCACTAGTACTTCGAGCCGGTGGGGCGACAGTTTCCGTCACAGGTAGTAATCCTGAATCAACTAAAGACGATGTGGTGGCCGCACTTGCTGCAGAGGGACTGCATGTTTATGCTCGTCATGGTGCCAGCCCGGAGGAGATGCGCCGGTACATGAGCATTGCGCTGGAGCTACAACCGCATGTGGTGATTGACGACGGAGGAGATCTAGTCGAGCTACTCCATGAGTCGCAGCGGCAACATGGAGAGCAGATGCTTGGAGCTTGTGAAGAAACAACTTCTGGAGTACTCCGTGCCAGAGCCCGTGCCAAGGCTGGACAACTACATTTTCCAGTAATGCTGGTCAACGATGCACGTTGCAAGTACCTCTTCGATAATGTACACGGCACGGGGCAGTCAGCCTGGGATGCCGTGATGCGCTCCACCAACTTGGTACTGGCTGGTAAAACAGTGGTGATCATCGGCTACGGCTGGTGCGGGAAAGGATGTGCACTGCGGGCCCAAGGATTAGGTGCAAACGTAGTGGTTTGTGAGGTTGATCCGGTCAAGGCTGCTGATGCCATGATGAATGGCTGCCGAGTCTTGCCACTCAGAGAAGCCTGTCCAATCGCTGATGTAGTGTTGACTGTTACCGGAGGGCGTCATGCCTTGCGCAGGGAACACTTCCCCTTGCTGAAGAACAACGTCCTATTGGCCAATGCTGGTCATTTCTGGGAAGAAATTGATGTGGAGAGCTTGGCAGAAATGTCGACAGAGCGTCGAGAGTTACGTACCAACATTGAAGGATTCCATCTCTCCAACGGGAATTGGCTGAATCTGTTGGGAGGTGGAAACATCGTCAATATTGCTTGTGGAGATGGTCACCCAGCGGAAATCATGGACACTAGCTTTGCCTTGCAGGCTCTTTCCGCACGCTATGTGGTGCAGCAGGCGAATAGGCTGGCCATAGATTGTCATCCGGTACCCACGGAGATTGATGAGCAGGTGGCCCGTTTGAAACTAAAAGCAGCAGGAGTTTCGATTGATACGCTGACCCAAGAGCAGCAGGATTATCTGGCAAACTGGCAAGTCTGAGCAATTCATGAAGCTACTGATACGACAAACCACCCTGGTCACCGTCAATGAGAAAGACGAGGTGTTGGAACAGGCCGACCTAGCGATTGTCGATGATAAAATCGCTGCGATTGGTGAAATCCCAGAAGGCTTTGTACCTGACCGAATTCTTGAAGGACAAGACCGCATCGTGCTGCCTGGGTTGATCAATAGCCACACGCATTTGTCGATGACGCTGATGCGCAATTATGCAGACGATCTGGACTTCTGGCCCTGGTTGATGGAACGGATCAAGCCGCTGGAAGATCACCTGACTCTAGAGGACGTACGAATCGGTGCCCGTCTGGGTCTGGCAGAATTGATCAGAGGTGGGACAACCTGTTTTCATGATATGTATTTCCATATGGATCAGGTTGCTGAAGAGGTGGAAGCTGCTGGTATAAGAGCCTGCCTCTGTGAAACATTGTTTGATAATGCTGGTCAGGGCGAACAAATGCTCCATGATGCGGTTGAACTGCATCAACACTGGGATGGCCAAGCAGAAGGCCGGATCCGTGTTGCAATGGCCCCTCACTCAATCTATCTCTGCAGTCCGGGTTACTTGCGTGAAATTCTGCAGGAATCCTTGCGGCTACAATGTGGATGGCACACGCATCTCTGTGAAACAGAGCAAGAGGTGGAAAACTGTCGACAGCAGCATGGCAAAACCCCTGTGCAATTATTGGCTGATCTTGATTGCTTTGAGGTTCCCGTAGTAGCGGCTCATGGAATCTATGTTGATGAGCAGGATCAGTACTTGTTACGGGAAGGAAAGGTGAGCATTGCCCACAATCCGAGCAGTAACCTCAAGCTCGCCAATGGCATTGCTCCCATCCAGTCTCTGCTACATCAGGGAGTAAATGTTTGCTTGGGAACGGATGGAGCCGCCAGCAATAACAATCTCAACCTGTTTGAGGAAATGCACTTGGCAGCCTTGCTCCAGAAGTGGAAAAATCACGATGCTCAGGCTCTCCCTGCTTCAGAGGTCCTAAGAATGGCTACGATTCGCGGTGCTCAGGCCTTGGGATTAGGTCACCAGATCGGATCACTGGAAGTTGGCAAGCAGGCCGACCTGATCATGATCAACACATCCCAACCGCATCTGGCTCCACGCCATGACCCGATTGCGCTGCTTGTCTACTCTGCTCAGGCCTCAGATGTCTGCACGGTCATGGTCAATGGGAAGATCCTGCTTGAAGATCATGTCTTGCAAACCCTAGATCAATCCTCCTTGCTGGAACAGGCCTCTCAGCAAACCCAACAATTGCTCCAACGAGCACAGGCTCACAAGCCAAAGTCTACACTGCTGTAGCGCAGTACGTTCGCGTTTCCTAGGCATCGCAAGGGGCTCTGAGCAAGAGCTTCTTCCTTCTCCTTTCCAACATTTTTTGGCTGTTTCGGGATGGAAATTCCGCTGTTGCGAGATCTTGTGATCATTTTCAGTCTGTCGGTGGTGGTAATCTACGGCTGCCGACAGGTGAAGTTACCGATTCTGGTAGGTTTACTGGTTACCGGGATGCTGGTTGGTCCCAGAAGCTTCGGGTTGATTCACGAGGTACATCTGGTCGAAGTGATGGCAGAGATTGGTGTCATCCTGCTGCTTTTCTCAATCGGAATTGAGTTCTCCCTGAAGAAGCTCTGGCAGATTCGCACACTCGTCCTGGTCGGTGGGACCCTACAAGTCGGCCTGACGATGTTGGGAACTTTTGCTGTGACGCACTACCTGCTGGGATGGGCAACCACACAGGCTTGGTTTCTTGGAATGCTGTTATCGTTGTCTAGCACCGCTATTGTGCTCAAGCTTTACCAGGAACGCGGAGAGATGGAGACAATGCAGGGGCGCCTAGCCCTGGGAGTTCTCATTTTTCAGGATATTGCGGCGGTGCTGATGATTCTGGCGACCCCAATGTTGGGAGGAGAAGTTCTCGACACCTCGAGCCTTGATGTGTTTCGCCTTGTGTTGATTGGTCTTGGTCTACCGTTATTCATCTGGCTGGGATCTCAGTACGTTCTCCCCTGGATGTTGCACCGGGTGGTCAGTACCCGCAGTCCGGAATTGTTCCTATTGAGCATTGTCAGCATCTGCTTTGCGGTAGCCTGGGGGTTTTCGCAGGTCGGTATTTCCTTGGCGCTGGGTGCATTTTTGGCGGGTTTGGTGATTTCTGAGTCCGAGTACAGCCATGAAGCCTTTGAGCACGTGTTGCCGTTCCGGGAGATTTTCACCAGCATTTTCTTTGTTTCCGCCGGCATGCTGCTGGATATTGGTTATCTCTGGGAACATCTTGTGCTGGTGCTGGCTGTCTTGCTGGCTGTCTTAGTCTTCAAGTTGTTCATACTTTTGGGGGTAGCGATTGTACTGGGAATGCCGCTTCGCACAGCTTGGATTGCAGGATTTAGTTTGTGTCAGGTGGGTGAATTTGCCTTTGTGCTCAACACAACGGGTAGCCGCTTCCAGTTGTTGAGTCCGGACAATGAACAACTCTTCCTGACTGTGATCGTCCTGACGATGATGCTCACCTCTTTCCTGATTGCTGGAGCACCTCAATTGACGCAGTCCCTACTGCACCTGCCCTGGCCTCGACGTTTGCGAGCTGGGCTTTACAAGGGCTTGCGTCTACAGATTCGTTCTTCTCGCTATGATCTGCAGGATCACCTAGTGATTGTTGGTTATGGCATCAATGGGCGCAACGTGGCTCGAGCTGCCAAACGAGCACAGGTACCCTACGTGGTGTTGGAAACTAACCCCGATACGGTTCGTAGTGAGCAGGCCCTGGGTGAGCCATTGGTCTATGGTGATGCTACTCAGAAAGCGGTGTTGAACCGAGTAGGAATTCGGCAGGCAAGAACGGTTGTGGTAGTGATTGCAGAAGCGACGGCAACTCGACGGATCGTTTCAGCAGTCAGAGAACTCAATCCCAGTGTTTACCTGATTGCTCGAACTCGTTATGTGCGCGAGGTGGAAGAACTACGCCGCCTGGGCGCCAATGAGGTTGTTCCTGAAGAATTTGAAACAGCGCTGGAGATCTTTGATCGAGTGTTGACGCAGTACCTCGTACCTCGTCCAGAGATCGATCATCTTGTCGAGGAAATGCGCTCTGGGAATTATGACCTATTGCGTCAGGAAGCTCTTCCTGAAACCACTGAGGTTTCCCAGGAACCCAACCTTCATCCAGAAATTCAAGTAACGACCTTGCTGCTG
>CAJXNF010000004.1 GCA_913056375.1 uncultured Pseudomonadota bacterium
TTGTTGTTGTAGCCAGTCACGGTCTTGCAGTTCATCACGATTCTGCCATTCCTCAAACAAGGTACGCAGGGCAGTCCATTGATGTAGTGCCGGACGTTCGTGCAGCATTCTGTGAACATCTCGAATAGTCCCAGGGATGGAATCAAGAAAGTACCACTTACCCTTGATGGCTGAAAGGTATCCATAAGTACCCAAGGAGCGCAATCGACGTAGCAGAACAAATTGCTCTAGTTCGCTGGTAAAGTCCTTCGGGTCAATCAGGCGATGCCGTGCACCAAGTTCCTGATAGTCGTCTCGGAGTTGCTCACGTAGCGTTTCATTCAATCCAGCCTTGGAAGCGTGAAGTAGAGCAGCTAGGTCGTAATGTGGTGCTCCAATTCCACCCGACTGGTAATCAATCATGTATAATTGATCATGATGCCACATCAGGTTACGGGATTGGAAGTCCCGTGAGACAAACACCGTTCTTGGCAGCCTGCCCACCGTTTCGGCCAGCGTCGATAGTTCTTCGCTCAGAGTTACAGTAACAGAACTATCGGGTACAAAGGCTTCCCAGAATCTTTGACGAAAGTATTGGAGGTCCGCTTGGAAGAGTGCTGTATTCGATTCAGGAGCAGCGTGGCACCAGCTGCGATCAAAACCAACTGTTCCCTTGGTTTGCATTTGGATTAGCACCTCGAGCGCTTCTTGGTAAACTTCTCGGATGCGCACAGCAGCTTCGGGCACATTCGGATCCAGATTCGTCAGCCAGTCGGCCAGTGTCTGATCACCCAGATCCTCAAGCAGGTAGACCAGTTGCTGCGGATCTTCCGCGTAAATTTCAGGGACAGGGAGGCCTTGCTTTCGAAAGTGACGGGACATTGCTAAAAAAGCTTGGTTTTCGTCCTGGGCTGGATTGGTAACACCAACCCATGAGCGGCCGTTTCCTGCGGAGAATCGATAAATCTGTCGATCTGACCCATCACCACGCAGAGCAACAGGCGGAGCAGATAATGCAGGTAAGTGGTGAGCTGCCAATTGTTCCAAAAGAGGGAGCAGAGGGTCAGTCATGAGGCCTAGTGTAATGAGTTCTGGCTGGTTTTTGCGATCTTTCCGATGTTAGCCTTTTTGACCCGAAAGGTAAAATTGCGTCCAAATGACTCTTTCCTATCTTCAACAGAAACTTGATGCAAGCAACGCTTGGACGCCTGGTCCGCACACTAATTCCCTCCAACACACTTGATGAACGTGGAGGCACTTCCACCGCTTCTGTACTGGACAGCGACTGGGTGCACAACAAATACCTTCTGCTGGTCCATTACCTCCGACAGCACTGGGTTTCCTACACAATCGGTATCTTCACCACTTTCCTCACCAATTGGCTGGCGGTCAGCATTCCAGAATATGTTCAACTTAGTATCGACCTGCTTTCAAGCGATCTAAACGGGCAGTACGATCTGCTCAATGAATACCTTTGGATCATGCTCATACTGGCAGTCAGCATGGTTTTCATTCGCACACTGTCTCGCCTACTCTTCTTCAATCCCGGGCGTGCGATTGAGTGTCAGGTGAAGAACGACATGTTCACCAAGCTGATGCAACTGCAACGGGACTACTACGACAAGAACCCCAGCGGTACGATCATTTCCCGAGTCAACAACGATATCCATGGCATTCGGATGATCTGTGGCTTTGGTTTCATGCAGGTCTTCAATATTGCTAGCGCACTCTCGCTGACTCCCCTGATGATGTTCCAGCTTTCACCACGACTGACCCTCTACTGCGTCATTCCGATCCTGATTGTCTTCTCCATCGTCCGGATTGGTATGCGCTTTTTGGTCAACAACATGCGGACACGGCAAACGGATCTTCAGAATCTCTCTGGTTTCACAGTAGCTTCCTTGAATGGAATTGATGTGATCCGTAGCAATAATCTTGGGGCTTGGAGCCAGGAGCGCTTTGACAAAGATAATCGAAACCTGACGGAGCGCTCCTTGAACATCGCCTGGATTCGTTCTTTCATCATGCCCGTGCTGATGAACCTAGCCAATATCCTAAAAGTGGTAGTGCTGCTCTTCGGGGGAATGATGGTGCTGGAAGAGGAGTTCACAGTTGGTGAATTAACCGCGTTCATTGCCTACACCGCACTGCTGACATTGCCACTGATGGGACTGGGTTGGGTTACCACCATGTTCCAGCAAGGAATGGTTGGGCTCGCCAGTGTCCAGTCTGTACTTCAACAACCAGAGCCTTTTGCAGGTCGCCAGTCTCTACCAGAAGTACAACAAAAGAACCTATTCCAGGACGGGCTCACTGTGCGCAATCTCCGATTTCGCTACGCCGAGGATCGACCCTGGGTTTTGCAGGACATCAACTTCCACTTGAAGCCTGGTCAAACGCTTGGTGTCCTGGGCCGAATTGGTTCCGGTAAATCAACTCTCGTCAACTGCATTAATCGCTATCTAGTCGCTGAAGACGGACAAATTCGCCTCAATAGCATTGACATCAATCGTTTGACCTACCAGGACTTACGTCACAGCATCCGGACAGTGACTCAGGAGCCATTCCTTTTTTCCGACACAGTAGAGAACAACATTGCGTTTGCGATTGAGGATCGGCCTGAAGACTGGAAGGAACATTTTCCCAGTTTGCTCCAACAAGCCGCACTCCGGGAGGAAGTCGATAAATTCCCGCTGCAGGAACAGACCATTGTTGGCGAGAAGGGCATCCTGCTCTCTGGTGGCCAAAAACAACGAATCAGTTTGGCCCGAGCAATGGCCACATCCTGTGATCTACTGATTCTGGACAATGTCCTCTCGGCGGTAGACTACGAGACCGAGCGCTACCTACTTCAGCAAATCTTTGCTCGTAGGCAAGCAAAGAGCCTACTGATTGTCTCCCATCGGGTCACAGCAGTGGAAAAAGCAGATTGGATCCTGGTTCTCGATGAGGGCCGGATTGTAGCCCAGGGAACCCATGAGGAGCTACTTCAACAACCCGGCTACTACCAGGAAATGTGGGCACTCCAGCATGAAACGTCCTGAAGAACTAAGCGCCTTGTATTGATCTGAATTTCTCTCCTCTACCAACGACTTTGCCCAAAGTGCGGAGAATCTTGCAGTGCACGCTTGAAGGAAGTGCAAAATCGCTGTAAACTTATTGGTTTACTGTCAAAAAACCTGCTTTGTTGTCAGAAATTGCCGTCCATCTACACTCAGGTCGGCACGCACTACCCTGACAAACAGGTTTTCCCCTAACAATGGAGGCATTTGAGCGACGACAAACTGGAACTGAAGGGCATCGTGGTGGACTCCTCCAACGGCATTTTTCGTGTGCAGTTGGAAAACGAGCATGTGGTGATTGGTCATCTCTCTGGCAAGATGAAGATGCACAAGATCCGCGTTTTGCCGGGGGACGAGGTCACCATTGAACTGTCTGCCTATGACCTGAGCCGAGGACGCATTGTCCGTCGGGAAAAAATCGTACAAAAATCCAGCTAGCCCTCCCCATTTACCTTTCCTGTCCCTGCCACTTCTGCCCCCGACGAGAACCGCATGTTTGGACGGAAAAAGCTCTCAAATTGGTTTGCAGAAGATCTCGCTATTGATCTTGGCACTGCCAATACCTTGGTTTTTTTGCGTGAAGCTGGGATTGTCATTCGTGAGCCCTCGGTAGTTGCTGTCAAGCGCGATCAACGAGGGGCTCTCAAGGTGTTGGCCGTTGGACGTGAAGCCAAGGAAATGGTTGGCAAGACGCCAGACACGATTATGGCGATCCGGCCGCTGAAAGACGGGGTCATCTCCGACTTTGATGTGGCTGAACAGATGCTGCGTCATTTCATTCAACATGTGCAGCAGCGCCAAGGATTCCTGCGCTTCAAACCACGTATTGTTATCGCAGTCCCTTCTGGTATCACCCAAGTCGAAAAACGGGCTGTGCGTGAATCTGCTCTCTCTGCAGGAGCCCGTGAGGTATTCCTGATCGAGGAGCCAATGGCAGCAGCTATCGGTGCAGGACTGCCGATTGCTGAACCTAGCGGGAACTTCGTTGTTGATATCGGTGGTGGTACAACCGAAGTTGCCGTTCTCTCGATGGCCGGCATCGTTTACAGTAGTTCGCTACGCATGGCTGGCGACAAGATGGATGAGGCTATTGTTCAGTACCTGAAACAGAAGTACAATCTGCTGATTGGTGAACGAACCGCAGAAGAGCTCAAGCTCAACATTGGCTCTGCTGCCCCACGGTCCCAGCCGCTACAGTTGGAAGTCAAGGGGCGCGATCAAGTTGGTGGCAACCCAAAGGTTCTGCTGGTCAATGACGAAGAAATCCGCTTTTGTCTCAAAGAAGTCTACGATAGCATCGTCCACGCAATTCGGGTTGCGCTGGAGCAGACACCACCAGAATTGGCAGCTGACATCATCGAAAAAGGCATCGTGCTAGCTGGTGGAGGTTCACTGCTTCATGGTATGGATGTCCTGCTCCGCGAACGAACAGGATTGCCCGTCTTCTATGCCGAGGATCCTTTGGATGCAGTGGTCAAAGGAACCGGTGCAATGCTTGATCAGATGGAACTACTGGCCTCCATCGCTCTCGACTGAATGAATCCTGACGTTGTCCGCTCTTTCTGCAAGGAGATTTTGTGAGCACACCCGATACCTCCATTTACATCGTTGGTACTAACCGAACCTGGCAGATTCGTGCAAAGACACTCAAACTGATCCTCACCTCAACTGTCCTATTGCTGATCGGGCTGGCGGCAGCTCTGCTCTACCAAAGCATCTGGCATCTGCAGGTCGTTGGCGGTTGGGAGGAACGTTACGCCGCAGAGAATGAGCGCAACGAAAAAATGCGGAGTGTGATTGAAGATCTGCGGGAGCGTGTGGTGGATCGGGGAACTCTGGAGATGCGACAAGCGATTTACAGCAATGGTCCTGATCCCGAAGAACTACTCCAGAAAAACCAGCGACAGCAGGAAACCATCGAAGCCCAGCAGTTGCGTATCGAGCAACTGCAGTCAGAAACCAATGATCAGCAGGCCAAGCTAATTGAGTTGGACGTTCAACTCACAGATGAAATCGCCCGCTATGCCTCACTGCAAGAGAGCCATCAACAACTGGAGATTCAGCGTGCTATTTTGCAGGACAACCTGACTTCTCTAAATGAAGAGCTCGTACAGCAGCAGACACAGGGTGCTGAACTACAGAAGCAGATCCTCAGTTTACAAAAGCAACTGGCAGCCATTCCCAAGGTTATTGAAAAACCAACACAAACCCTGGCCTCAACTCCAACTTCTCGTTCACCAGCACTTGCTGGCCCAAGTCCGGTAGCTATAGAGAAAATACAACTCAACAACCGTAACGGACAGCTCAATGTCCGCTTCCAACTGAGCAACCGTGATCGCAAGCGTCAGACTGGGTTCCTACAGACCTTCCTAGTGTCTGCTGATGACGCAGTTACACCCGTGAAAATCACAGATCATTTTGCTGATCCTTTTGCCATCCGGAATTTCAAGAACGTTCGGGCAGAGTTTAAAAATTGGGACAAGAGTTCCTTACTCCGAGTAGTGGCTTGGAATGCGAAAAAGCAGAGAGTTTACGACAAAACCTTCCCTTTGAACAAAGTCAACTAAAGCCCCCCTAACTAACGCCACAGAATGGAGATGCTACCAGCGGACCTGAGAAGTTCCCTTGAAACTCTGGGGCTACTCCAAATTGGGCAAGATTTCCAGGCCACACCCTTGACAGGTGGTGTTTCTTCAGACATCTGGCTTCTGGAAACGAAACAACGACGCTTCTGCGTCAAACGGGCCTTGCCTAAGCTGAAGGTAGCTCAAGATTGGTTTGCACCACTGGATCGTAATCGATACGAACGCCACTGGTATCAACTAGCTCATCAGATTGTTCCTGGCAGTGCTCCTCAAGTTTTGGCTGCAGACGATGCTGCTCTCCTGTTCGCCATGGAGTATCTGGATCCTGAACAGCACCCCCTTTGGAAAACTGAATTACTGGAAGGCAGGATCAACCCTACGTTTGCTGCTCAAGTCGGGGAAAGGCTTGGAAAAATTCATTCAGCCACAGCTCACCGTTCAGACCTTGCCGATGCTTTTGCAACGGGTTCCAATTTTGAACAACTTCGACTGGAACCCTACCTACGAGCAACAGCCCTTCGTCATTCCGAATTCACTACTATTCTACAGAGCCTTGCAGACAAAACGGCTCATCAAAAACTCACACTTGTTCATGGAGATGTCAGCCCCAAAAATATTCTGGAAGGACCTCAAGGACCTGTCTTTCTCGATGCAGAATGTGCTTGGTACGGCGATCCAGCTTTCGACCTGGCGTTCTGTCTGAATCACCTGCTGCTGAAAACCATTGTCCAGCCTGAACGTCTACCGGCTCTGCAGGAAAGCTTTATGATGTTGCAACAAGCCTATCTAGAGCAAGTGGACTGGGAAGCACCCGCAGAGCTTGAAGCTCGAACTGCCGCATTGTTACCTGGCTTACTGTTGGCTCGGGTTGATGGTAAATCGCCTGTCGAGTATCTACAAACAGAGGCACATCGAGAGTTGGTTCGCAGTGTTGCTTTTCCTCTCCTTCGAAAAGCTCCCAGAAATTTAGCTGACATTTGTAACGCTTGGAGAAACGTATGGGCCTAGACACCACTATCGCCAAATTGCACGGTCGCCAAGTATGGGATTCCCGTGGTAGACCAACAGTCGAAGTAGATTTGTGGCTGTCAGACGGTTCTTTAGGTCGAGGTGTTGCTCCAGCTGGAGCATCTCGAGGTTCGGCTGAAGCGGTTGACTTGCGTGATGGAGGTTCAGCACTAGGTGGCTTTGGTGTGCGTAACGCACTCAGTCTGTTGAACGGGGAAATTGCTAAAAATCTACAGGGGAAGCACTTCACCAACCAAGCAGAACTGGATCAAGAATTAATTGAGCTTGATGGAACCCCTAACAAATCTCGACTTGGTGGAAATAGTCTCATAGCTACTTCCTTAGCATTCGCCCAAGCCCAAGCAGCTCATCAGCAGCAACCACTCTGGCAGTCACTCTGTACAAGCACCCCAGCCCACCTACCGTTACCTGAAATTCAGCTCTTTGGTGGTGGAGCACATGCAGCTGGACGAATTGACATTCAGGATTTCATGCTGATTGCGGTAGGTGCCCAAACTTTTGGCGAAGCACTAGAATGGACAGCCGAAGTATATCGTACAGCCGGCGAACTATTGCGTGAAAGTGGGCTCTTGGCTGGTGTAGCTGATGAAGGTGGTTGGTGGCCCCAGTTCTCTAGCAATGAAGAAGCACTGGAGTGGAGTGTTAGAGCCATTGAAGCTGCAGGCTTTAAACCAGGTCAAGACTTAGCGATTTCTCTGGATGTGGCTGCTTCTGAATTTGGGCAATCAGGAAGCTATCGTCTCAGCCGAGATCAGCGTGTGCTGAATCGTGTAGAGATGCTGGAGCTTCTGAAAAACTGGCTGAAACACTACCCGATTATCTCCTTGGAAGATCCTCTCGCTGAAGATGATGACTGGAAAGCAGTAATTCCGGCTCTGGGAAGTTCTGTTCAAGTCATCGGTGATGACTTGCTGGTGACCAATGCCAGCCGAGTTCAGCAAGCTGCAACCCATCAATCCTGTAATGCCTTGCTGGTCAAGCCGAACCAAGCTGGGACTCTGACTGAAACCAAGGCCGCCTTGGACGCTGCACATGCCGCAGGATGGCAAGCCGTTGTTTCAGCTCGTTCTGGAGAGACTGAAGATGTAGCGATTGTGCACCTGGCTGTAGGTTGGGGAGCCGCTCAATTGAAGGTTGGTTCCTTCTCACGCTCAGAACGGATGGCTAAGTGGAATGAGGCTTTGCGGATTGGGGAGGCTTTAGGATCTACTCAACTGCCACCAAAGGATTGGTTTCCTTGGCATCAGCAGAATGTCTGAATGGAACAACAATACGACACTTAGTTCAGCGAACGCACTATCAACTCATTGGGGAGGGGGCAGGAAATCTTCTTTCTTTTCAAGTTCGGCAATCAGTTTGCTCAGTGACACAACTAATTCTCGCATAATCGCTGCTTGGTCCTGATCACTGCTGGGTGCTCCAGAGTTAGTGATCTGTCTGCTCAACTGCTGAAACTCCTCGTTTCTTTTACTCATCTCAGACTGTAGTTGCCTGACTTTTGACAAGTAGTGGTCGTTCAACTCCTTGTACTTGTCATTGTAGAGTTCATAGGCGTCCAGAGAGCTATCCAGATCAGCCCTCATCCGCTCTAGTTCCTCTTCCTTGTTTTGAATTTCCTCCTCACGTTGCACCAGACGATTTTCCATCTCGTGGATTTCATGGTGTTGGGCATCCAGTTCTTGTTGCTGCTGCTGCAACCGTTCCGCCCAGATCTTCAAATCCTCAATACTGAGCTTCAATAAGCTCTCAATTTGTCCCTTGCCCTCGCAAATCCGACATTCCAGATCATCTAATGTCAGGCCATCGCAGACGAAGCACTTAATCTGTACAATCATGTTACCTCTCATTGATCCTGAATATTTGTTTTAAAGCTCTGCTAGACTCCGAGCCCATCCCATCAATAGACTTTTAGCAGATCACTTTTCCCACGGTTTTGTGACTGATTTTTCGGAATGTGTTAGAATCAATTTGATCTGAATTACGTAGCTTTTTTTCAAAGAAATATTTTTGTCTCAATCTCTTCAAGCAAGATTGCTCTGACCTCTATGGGTCAGTCTTTTTCTGCTTTGTCGACTGGCAACTCAAAGGTACTGACTGGCTGCTCTGTATCCTCCACGGTATTCCCAGCAGAAAACACTATGGCGGTCAGGAACATCCTGTCCCTGACCAACAAACACAACAGAGGTTCAACAGGACTCTAGTACACCTCTGGCACATGAAATTGCTCCTCTCGTGGAGGACGCTGATAATCCTTCGGTAGTGGAGGCCTCTCTGGAATCTTGATCACAGACGGTAGGACATCCTTGTAATCCACTTTGCTCAGGACATGGTGAATACAATTGAGTCGGGCACGGCGTTTATCATCACCCTCTACTCCAAACCAAGGAGCTTCTGGAATATTTGAGAAGTTGAGCATCGTATCTTTAGCCTTGGAATACTCGACCCAGCGAGAAATCGACTCCATATCCATTGGGCTCAGTTTCCAGCGCTTGCCCGGATCTTTGGCACGATCATGAAAGCGCCGCTCTTGTTCTTCGTCACTGACCGAGAACCAGTACTTGAGCAGAATAATTCCAGAACGGATCAGCATTCGCTCAAACTCTGGACAACTGCGCTGAAACTCTTCGTACTGCTCATCGGTACAAAAGCCCATTACCCGCTCAACACCAGCCCGGTTGTACCAACTGCGGTCAAAGATAACGATCTCTCCTGCAGCCGGCAACTCCCGCACATAGCGCTGAAAGTACCACTGAGTTTTTTCCTTCTCCGTAGGTGTTCCCAAAGCTACCACTCGACAGCCCCGCGGATTCAATGGCTCGGTAATGCGCTTGATCACACCACCCTTACCAGCGGCATCACGACCCTCAAATAACATGACAACCTTGAGTCCCTTCTGCTTGATCCAGGTCTGCCACTTGACCAACTCAAGTTGTAGTCTTACCAACTCTGACTCGTAGAAAGACTTGTTTAGTCTTTCATGCTTAATATGGATATCTCCACGAGGAGCCTCTTCTACCTTAGGGGGCGCATCTGCCTTCTTAGCCGCCTTTGCAACGTCTTGTTGTCCCCGTTGTTCTTTCTTCTTCTCAGCTTTCTTGCCCATTGCTGGTCTCCCTCAGTAGACAGGTTGCGGATCATACGCCGGACGTTTGCGCCAACGACGATGCATCCAGAAGTACTGCTCTGGATGACGACGAATCGCCGCCTCCATTGCGGTGGTGAAGGCCTGCGACGTCTGTTGCAGGTCTCTTTCCTTGTCACCGCTGTGCGGACATTCCAGCCGTTGGAATTCCAGCAAACAGCGATCACCTTGGTAGGTACAGGTAGTGAAAAGAACCGGACTTTGTTTAAGATAATGGAAGCTTCCAAGCCCTTTGCTCATTGAGGCTGCCTTACCGAAAAAATCGACAAAGAGATCGGATTTGTTGTCATTCTGGTCAACAATGATAGTGACAGCCCGATTGTTCTCTAGTGCACGACGGATGCGCAATGGCGCCTGACGGCTACGACCAATCGTCTCCACTCCAAAACTAGCACGCAACGTGTTCTGGTTGTCATCTGAGCTCGGATTGGTCTGAGCACCAACATAGAGTGACACTGGAAAGCCAGCTTCAGCCAACCGAGGGCAGATGATCTCCCAGTTACCAAAATGACCTGACGCTAGAAGTACACCTCGCTCCTCTGCCAATGCCTCGCGCAAAATCTCTGGGTTGTGCACCTCACAGATGCTCTCTGTCCGTCCAATCCAGTCGGACATACGCAACAAGTCCAGCGTAAATCGTGCAAACCAGCGATAGTTGTCATAAGCAAGTTGAACACGATCCTCCTCAGCCCAATTTGCAAAGGCAATCCGCAGATTCGGTTCAACCACTTTCCGATAAATCTTCAGTCGTTGGTAGGTCAGCTTGGCAAAACCATGTTCCCACCATCCCAATTGAGGTTTTCGGGTGAGCACGGCCAATCGTTGAGCCAAAACAAGGGCTCCATACTCTACACGCTGTCGGATCTCCCGCTTGGAAGGTATCAACTCGCTCATTGAATCCAGCCTACTCCAACAAGAACTTGGCCAACTCCTGACGCTCATGAGGTGCATGAGTTGGATTCTTCAACAATAACAAACCACTGTAGGGCGAGGCTAGTTCCTGCTTACCCTGTCGAGTGTATAATGTAGCCAGTGGTTCTCCTTGTTGGATGTATTCTCCGGCTCGCCGATGCCAGGTCAGCACACCCCCACTCGGTGACAGCCAGCGTTTGAGGTGTCCACGAATCGACCAGACCCGAGTTGCTGGAGCCTTGGGCAACATGCCAAAATATCGCTGCAAGGCCTGAATTCCACGCTCTATATCTTCACCAGTAATCGCACGGCTTGCGGACAATTCCAAGGTAAGTGCAACCTTGCCAAGCTGCTGACAGGTATCACAGAAGCTGGTGGAATGCTGTTCCCAAGCCAAAACATGTGGCAATCCCAAGCATTGAGCCTGCTCGACTTGGCTTACATGAGCATAAACATGTGGCGCTGTCTCAGCACCCGCAGTGTGCAGATCCAGAACGGTATCTGCTGGCTCGGTCAGATTCAGCAACAGTTCTACCCATTCTCCTTCCTGGCTACCATCACCTCGTAATTGCCCAATTCTGTTCCAGTTCCAACAGTTTTGCTGGTTGGTGTGCAGGTTATTATAGCCTGTCTGTACTCCCATGATCTGGCTATCCAGTCCCATTGGATTCGACTGCGGTACACAGATGATCCGATGAGGCAACTGAGCCTCTTCAACCAGCTTCATGAACTCGTAAAGAACAGGGATGCCCGTCAGTTCGATACCATGCAAGCCACCCTGCAGATATACGGTCTCTGTAGGGTTGGGGGGATCATAGCGATACACATCGATTTCATAGCATGCACCGCTTGCGGTTTGGTGAACCGACAAGATCTCCTTCTCAAAACGAACCATCACTTGCCTCCCAACAGCTTAGTGCGCAATCCTTCCACCCGACGACGATTGGCTCCCAAATCAGAGCGACCCAAGCGTGAAGCCGAACGTACATGAATCACTTGTTCCTCTGCAACTGAAAAGAACTCCACATCGTCAACAAATCTCATGATGAGGCTCGTGAATTCCGCATGCAGATAGTTTTCACGATCTGTTACGATTTCGACACGCTCCTCGTTCTGAAGCAGTTCTCGTAATTCCGCAAGCGAAACACCACGAAAAGGTTCGATTCGATGTGTTTCATCTTCATTACCCATGCTATTGACGCAGTTTGGAGAGGATGGACAAGGGCGTAAATAGCCATCTTTCAAACCTAACTCAGTAGGCCGGTTCCCAGTACAGCCAATGATCGAAAAACCTAGTAGCAATGAGAAAGAAGCATACATAATTCGTCCTGAGAACCACATGAAGAATCCTGAAGTTGGAAAAGCTTTTCAGCAATTCGCCAGCTCCTGCCCAGAGAGGCCAAGGAAGTAGAGTAGCGCATCCAGATTAGGCTGATTGAGCTGGCCACTGGCCCGTTCCTGCAACACTGGCTTAGCATTGAAGGCGATTCCCAGACCGGCTATCGCCAACATCTGCACGTCATTCGCACCGTCACCAATCGCTACAACCTGCTCAGGAACAATGCCTTCACGCGCAGCAATTTCCTGCAGCAACTGCGCCTTGCGCTGACCATCGACAATCTCCCCCAGCAGTTCTCCGGTCAACCGGCCATCCTGCCATTCCAATGAGTTGGCGAAACCATAATCGAGGTGGAACTCCTCACAAATATGATCAACAAACAGTTGAAATCCACCACTGAGCAGCGCTAGCTTGTAGCCAAGTTGCTTCAGTACACGCACCAGACGCCGTACGCCCGGAGTATAAGGTAGCTGACGAAGCAAAGACTCCAAATCATCTCGGTGGAGGCCTTTCAGCAGGCGAACCCGGGCCCGCAAAGCCTCTTCAAAATCCAACTCACCACGCATGGCTGCCTCGGTCAGCACTTTTACTTCTGCCTCACAGCCAACCAGCTGACTCATCTCATTGATAATCTCACACTGGATGAACGTCATGTCTGCATCAAATACGATCAGCCGCTTGTGCCGCCGAAACAGCGATTCTGGTTGCAGGGCAAAATCCACGTGATGTTGCTGATGCAACGGCAGTAAATCTCGTAGCAGTCGCGGCCGATCCAGCTGCTGATGTGTCCGTAATTGTAGCTCCAGGACCCGTAGACGCTGACTCTCCAGCGGCTGAAGCCCATGGACAAGCAACTCTTCCTGCTGAAGGCGTTGTAGCAGTTGCGCCAACAAGCTCGTACTCAGGTGCTCACCAAGCAGAGTCAGGATGAATCTCTGTTCTCTTTTTGGCTGAGCCTCGCTTTGGCTGAGCCGGAACTGCATGTCAAATTCCTGCATCAGGGAGCACAAACTCTTTTCCATCAATTGTGGCTCCTGTTCACTGGACCACTCCAACTGCCATAAGCCAGAGAAAATCTGATCCTGTTCCAGACCATGTAGATCCAGCAACCGCACAGGCCAGCTATCGAGAAGTGCACCCAGACGTGACAGAATTTCAGGGTGATGCGGTCCTTGAAAACTCAACAGTAGTTGTCGATTCATGCTCTTTCAGCTAACTGGGGTGTTTTGATCTTTGGGAAAGCGCACAATCGCATCAGCCAGACCAGCGAAATTATGCGAAGTAGCGGTCACATCCACCAACAGAGATAGTTGGTGGACAGCCGCTGCGGTCGATGGGCCGATGCAAGCAATTCTTGGACGTTGCGTCAACTGTAACCACTCGCTCAGGGGTAGACGGTTGAACCAGTGTTCTACTGCAGAAGGGCTAGCGAAGGTGATCCAATCAACACCCTGTTCAAGGGTGTCTCTCCAGGCTCGTGAAGCTGCAGAGGGAGCCGGAAGAATCTGATATGTTGGCGTTTCTAGTACCTTGATGCCAGCTTCTCGGAGAAGTACCCCTAGGACTTCACGGGCCTGCAGTGCCTGCGGTAACCAACAACAATGATCGGAGGCTATGCCTGTTTGCAGTATCGCTGCTCCCAGGGCCTCAGCGTGGAAAACCTCTGGAACCAACGGCGGCTGACCTCCCAAAGCGACCCAAGCCTCTGCTGTTGAGGGTCCAATGCAAGCAATTTTGCAATGAGACAGTTCAGCCAAATTCCCACCAAGTGTTGCCAAACGCTGAGAAAACCCTCGAACAGCCCGCTGGCTGGTGAAACCAACCCAATCCACCTGCTGCCGCTGATGCCAAGCAGCATCAAATGCTTTCCAAGAAGGAGGTGGTGCTGTAACCAGGACTGGGTGATGGCAAACTCGAATTCCTACTGATTGCAGAGCCTGAGACAATGGGCCATTCACCGGTTCTTCACGGGTGATCAGGGCCAGGGCTGATCGAAAATGAGACTCAGTTGTAGTGGATGCTATCAATCTTGGTGATCGTGGCAGGAGGACGTTCTGGCTGCTGGGCAGCTACTTCAGCTTCCCGCTGCCGTCGTCGCTTTAGGAGTATGGAGTAAACCACATAGAAGAGGAGCCCAACGACAAAGGGAGTGTAGATGATGACCAACAGTCGCACTAGGGCAACGTGTACTCTCAAGATTCTAGCAACGTCTGCACACACTCCAACAAACCAACGTTTGGGAATGTACTCCTCGTCTTCCGAGTCACTGCGCATTAGTGCGAACACTCCAAGGAAACCAATGAAGAGTGAAAATCCTCCGATGATCACCAGAAGCAAATTCATGGGCACAGCGCTCTCCAACTCAAAATCTCAAACACCCTCCACCAACTGGCGATATGCTCTGCGAAAGCCATGACGAAGTAACTCCTCTTCAGTAGAATTCAACTGTTCCTGAAGTTCCTGAAGTAGGTGACGGAAATCACATTCCTCCAATGGTCGGCGTTCAAATTCATTCGTCAACCAAGCCAGGATTTGGTTGTAGTGTGGTCGTTTACCATCTTGGTTCAAGTAGCCTATTCCAGATTCAGCTTTCCAGCAGAACCTCAGCGATCTGAATTGCGTTCAAAGCTGCTCCTTTGTAGAGCTGGTCCGCTACACACCAGAAGGTCAATCCGCGTGGGTGTGACAGATCTTCTCGCACTCGGCCAACGTAAGTGTCAAATGTTTCGCTAGCTTCCCACGGCACAGGGTACCCTCCGGGCTTTCGTTCGTCTACCAACTGAATCCCTGGCGCTTGGACAAATAGTTCCCTTGCTCGTGCCTCTGAAATCTTGGTCTCCGTCTCAACCCAAATGGATTCCGAGTGGGCTCGCAGCACCGGAACTCGAACACAGGTCGCTGAAACCGGGAGTTCAGGGATTGACATGATCTTGCGTGTCTCCAATACCATCTTCATCTCTTCCTTGGTGTAGCCATTTTCCTGGAAGACATCGATGTGAGGGATCAGGTTGAAGAGAATTTGCTTGGGAAAGGCTTGGGGTGTCAGAGGCTTACCTTGGGTGTAGTCGCGGACTTGATCCAACAGTTCCTGCATACCACTGGCACCGGCTCCAGAGACGGCTTGATAGGTGGAGACGACAACTCGCTGTAAAGGTGACTCTTGATGCAGCGGGTTCAAAGCTACTACCATCTGGATCGTTGAACAGTTCGGATTGGCAATCAATCCCTTGTGTCGTCGAGCTGCCTCCGCATTGATCTCTGGCACAACTAGAGGAACCCCTTCCTCCATACGAAAGGCACTGCTGTTATCAATGACCAGCGCACCGGCTTCTACCGCTGCTGGAGCAAATTCTTTGCTTCGATCCCCACCTGCTGAAAAGAATGCAACGTCAACATCTTGAAAAGCCTCCGGTCGCAACTCTTCGACCGTCAGAGTCTGGTCCCGAAAGCGTAATTGCTTCCCCACCGAACGGGCTGATGCCAGCAATTTGAGTTTCTGAAGCGGATAGTTGCGCTGTTCCAGCAGCTTTATGAACTCTGTACCTACGGCGCCAGTTGCACCAGCAATTGCCACGACCTGCGACATCGAACCTTTTCTGATCTGTTGAAGGAGAGCAATCCTGCTAATGACGAAGCAGGGATTACAAAAACAACCAATCCTATCGAAAAGAGGTCAGAAGCTCAAACCGAAAGCGAGGGAGGACTCAAGGGGAATCAACTGGGATGTGATAAAACGCAAAATTACCGGAGTGCTTTACGAACTGGACCCGTGGGTGATCCTTGCGCAGGCTATCCTCCATGCGGCGCTCTGTGATAATCGCCAGATCTGTGGAATTGGGGAGATTGAGAATCTCTGGATCATTTGGAAATTTGTAGGTGTGCAACATCTCAATGGGTTTTCCTCCATAGAAGAGAGCAGCAAAGGAGACAACGCGATAGAGCACAACCTTGGCCTGTTGCTGATGGGCTTCCCGTACAAGTTCAACCAATGGAGTTTGGATATAACTCTGGATCATCGGCACCTGATAGCGCCAGAGACCTTGAACACAAAAAATCATGCTTAGTCCAACGACCCCGAGTCCATACCAGAAACGTTGGTGCCAAAGCAGTAGGGTGCCCAGCAGCATGGTCAACAGCATTCCGCCACTGGTCCAATAAATACCGCTCGACCATTCCAGTTCAAACTCAGGGCTGACTTCAGCCAAGTACCTCTCTGCCAAAAAAGGCACTGCACAGAGCCCCACAGCCAGCAGCACTCCCCAGAGTCCAAGGACAAGGCAAGACCAGCGAGGCAATTCAAACTTACGGTCATGCAGTTGAAGAGAAATTAGGAGCGTCAGGGGAAGATACATCGAGGCTGAGTAGTGAGGCAGCTTCGTGCTGACCAGAGAAAACAAAACTAGCACAAAGAGAATCCAGACCACGGAAAGACGCACTAGCGATCGCACATGTACTTCTTCTGATTTCCACAGACGTCTTGGCTGAAGAAACAGGAAGGGGGTCCAGGGGAACAGTCCAATCAACGCAACCAACCAATGGTAGAAGAAGGGCCCCTCATGACCTTCTAGCGGACGGCTGAAGAGGCTCAACTGGAACCAAATGAAGCCCTGAAGAAACTCTGTTCCGTAAAAAATCCAGTTGAGCAAATACCAAGAGAGAGCAACACCCAGTGAGATGATCCCACAACTGAAGAAATGTATGAGTGGAACTGTCCGACGAGGAGCCACCAAAAACTTGTAGCCTGCAAAAGCAATCAACGGAATCACTCCCCCCAAAGGTCCCTTGGTCAGCACCGCAATCCCCATGCAAAGACTGGCAATCAGTAGAGAGAGTCGATGTTGTGGGGTTCTTGTTCCAGACTGCTGACGCCACGCTTCATATTGGCGGTCGTAGCGATAAAGAAAAAAGACCGCGATGGCAATGAAGGCGTTGAAGGTGTGATCGATGACTGCACTACGAGCGAAGACTCCTGGAAGTAGTGATGTCAGATAGACCAGTGACCAGATGGTTCCAAGATACTGATCCCGAATGCGCCGACCCACTTCAAAGCAGAAGATCACCATCACCAGACCAGCCAATACTGATGGGAAACGAGCCGCAAACTCGTTGATTCCCCAAAGATGATAAGAGGCCGCCTGCTCCCAGAAAAAGAAAGGAGGTTTTTCCGCGAAGGGATAGTCGTTGATGTAGATATTCAGATAGTTGTCCCGCTCCACCATCTGTCGGCTGGCTTCTGCGTAGATGTTCTCATCCCAGTCCACCAATGGGGTGTCGCCAAGTCCGGGCAGGAGCATGACAATCCCAAAGTAGAGCAGGACCAGTTTGAGTCGGATCGGGTTTTGTAGAAAGCGCGGCAGGGCGTCCATGCCTCCGTTCAGATGCAGAGGGAAAGACCACACTCAGGTGGCCTTTTCAGGGATGGGTGAGTGATATTCTTCGGGGTGCCTTCATTCAAGTCCTATACCCGCTACTAGCTAGCGGAGAAAGGCGTTCACTGGTCACCGTTGGGCAGTTGAAAGTAGAGTTCTCGCACTTGGCGCAGGTGTTCACCCATGACAGCTTTTGCAAGTGGTGCGTCACGCTGCTCCAAGGCCGAAAGTAAACGGCGATGATCATTCAGAAAGGTTTCAGACATTCCAGCACTCCAGGCTTTCTCCTGAAGACGCCGCCACATGGGTGAGTGTTGCATCTGATTCCAGAGGTACTCGGTCATTGCAACCATCGCACGATTGCCCGTTGCTTCTGCAATTAACAAGTGAAAGCGACGATCTCCGTTGGCACCAGCCATATCTTCCGCTTCCATCTCTCGAATGGTCTGCTCGAGTTCCTCCAGCAAATCTGCGGGCATTCGCTGGGCAGCCAATTCTGCATTGTTGCGCTCCAGTTCAAAGCGAGCCTCAATCAATTCAGAAGGACTTGGTCCAGCTGTCGCCTGGCTACCTGGGAGTGGTCCCTCTTCCGTACGGTCAGAAATCACGAAGATACCAGCCCCTACGCGCACCTCAACCAAACCGGCTAACTCTAGGGCAATCATCGCTTCACGCACGGTGGGTCGACTCACGCCAAGCTGCTTTGCCAAATCACGCTCCGGTGGTAATCGGCTACCCACCGTGAACTCTCCAGAGCGAATCAATGCGCCCAGTTGGCGAGCCACCTGCTCAAATAAACGCTGCGACTGTACAAGCTTCAGGGGCATTCAGGTCCTTCAGATGATATTATAAATTGGTCAGGCCATTTTTTCATTTGACAGTACAACCTTTCCTTACTAAATTTTTGGTTGTGTCTAACAAAAGAGTGATTTGGCACAATGTTTTCGCAATTGGTCAGGCCCCTTTTTCGTTTGACAACCCGAACACAGCATCCCAAGATAGGGAGCTTTAGACCAATAATCAACCACCTTTGCACGCAGGGAAAGCCATGGCATTCGCACCACGTATTCGGGAAGAGCTAACGCAAATTTGCGGCAGCAAGTGGGTTAAGGATGACGAGGTCACGCTCTACACCTACCGCAGCGACGGACTGACACTTTACACAAAGTTGCCAATGGGCATCGTCTATCCGGCCAATTCAGAGGAATTGGTTCGAGTCGTCAAAGTCTTGTATCGTGAGAAGCTGACCTTCCTGGCAAGAGGAGCCGGCACCGGTCTTTCTGGAGGAGCTGTGCCTCAGGAAGATACCGTCATCATCGAAATGGATCGGCTCAAAGAAATTCATGACATCGACTACATCAACCGAACCATCACAGTGGGGCCGGGCGTGGTCAATCTGCGTATCTCCGAAAAGGTACGCCCAAACGGCTATCATTTTGTTCCAGACCCATCCTCACAGAAGGCTTGCACCATCGGTGGTAACGTCGCTGAAAACTCTGGTGGCCCACACACTCTGAAGTACGGAGTGACTGTCAATCATGTTCTCGGTATGGAGGTTGTCTTGCCTGACGGTGAACTGATTCAGGTCGGTGGAGATTTTCACAATCAGCCCGGTCCAGACTTGCTCGGACTGATCAACGGTTCAGAGGGCACCTTCGGCATTGTGACCAAGGTAGTCTGTAGACTGACACCAAATCCAGAGAAAGCGGTAACTCTACTGGGAATTTTTGATTCCGTCCGTTGTGCCTGTGATGCTGTCTCAGCCGTGATTCGGAGTGGAACCGTACCAGCAGCTCTGGAGTTGATCGACAAGACCGTGATTTATGCGGTGGAACAGACCCTCAAACCTGGTTTTCCTCAAGATGCTGAGGCGGTACTGATCGTTGAACTAGAAGATTTAATCGATGGAATCGGCAACGATGCTGCAAAAGTGGAAGAATTGTTGATGCAAAACGGAGCTCAGAAGGTTGAGCGGGCCAAGGATGATGCTGAACGTGCGAGAATCTGGCGTGCACGCAAAGAGAGCTTTGGAGCGATTGGGCGGATTTCCCCAAGCTACTATGTGCAAGATGGGGTCATTCCTCGCAGTAAGCTGCCCGAAGTCATTGAGCAGGTTGAGGCAATTGGCAAGAAATATAACCTCACAGTAGCCAACGTCTTCCACGCAGGTGATGGTAATCTACATCCGCTGATTCTTTACAACTACAAGGATGCAGACGAAGTGGAGCGCACTCATCATGCTGGAGAAGAGATTCTCAAGGTCTGTCTGTCTTGTGGCGGGGCTCTCTCTGGAGAACACGGAATTGGTCTGGAGAAGCGCAAGTTGATGACCGATCTCTACAGCGAAAATGACCTGGAGAACATGAATTGGGTGAGGGAGTGCTTCAACCCTGAAAGCTTGCTCAATCCCTCCAAGGCCATTCCCACTCCGGGTCGTTGTGGTGAATCCAAACGGCCAGTGCACATTTCTGACGATATAGCCGCCTCCAAAATGGTAGCCCGCAAATCCGGAGTGGCCGTATGACAACCTTTACCCCTGCTTCGATTGAAGAAGCCCAAACATGGCTTCAGCAAAGACTAGAGCAACCCAAGCCCTTTCAAATTCGTGGCAACCAAACCCACTTCCAAGCCAAAGCGATCCCTTCGTCTGCCGAAAGTGAGGATGTGCTCTCACTCAGCAAGCTAACAGCAACCAACTTCTTTGATCCTGATGACATGGTCGTTGGTATCGAGGCTGGAATGAGCATCTCCAAATTGCAGGAAATCCTGGCTGAAAAGAAGATGGTCCTGCCAGTGAATCCCTGGTTCGGCAACTCAACGCTTGGTGGCTTGCTAGCCTGTAACGATATTGGGCCAAATCGGCTGATGATGGGTGGTCTGCGTGACTGCATTATTGGGATCGAATACCTCAACGGCCGCGCAGAGCGTGTTCATGCTGGGGGCAAGGTAGTTAAGAATGTCACAGGCTATGACCTCTGTCGAATGATGCTGGGTAGCTTGGGTGGTCTGGGTGTCATCACTGCTGCTAACTTCAAGGTTATTCCCCAGCCTGTTGAACCGCATGGCCTATATAGTCGCTTTCGGGATACTTCCTGGTTGTTGGGAGTTACCGCCTTGCAGGAAGCACGGTTGCCCATTGACTGGATTCAGGCTCTCGCACCAGCTACCACCGGAGAGCCAGACTGGATTCTAGGTATTGGCATCTCGGGTAACCCAGAACGGCAAGCACGTCTGGAAAAAGAGCTCCAGAGCCTCTTCCAAAATCAACTAAAATCCATCGCTGATGGCAAAACCAATCGCAGCTTGGGCTATCTTCCGGGTACAGACCGCTATACTGGTTGGCTGGAAGGGTTGCGAAAGAAGTGGAAGTTGCTGCCCAACCACCTACATGTGATGGTTCTGTTGAACACTCGCGATGCGCTTCAACCAATCCGGCTGGAAGCCTTGCAACATAACGAACTGTATCAGGTCATTCATCCCATCGGAGCTGATCTACACTTCCTGCTGGATGTTGAAGACCCAAGTGAACAACTGGATTTCCTGCAAGAGCTCAAGAATCGTTTCCGGCGTACAGATGCGAAGATGGTCTTTGGCAACGCACATCCTGATCTAAGCCTGCAAGATCTTGGTGAATTTGGACGCTCCACAGCCTACAGCTTCACGCAGCGACTGCAGCGACATCTGGACCCAGCTGGTGTCTTCCACGCACCCTTTTATCAACTTCCGCAAGCCATGAATGCCTCATGACCACCACGACCATTCAAAAGCCTCTGGGCAATTCTGGTCAGACTATCCAGCAGCTGCTTCGAGGAACCGATTTCGACAACATCCTGACCTGTGTTCACTGCGGTTTGTGTCTGGATAACTGCCCGACCTATCGCGAGTTACATGATGAGAAGGAGTCCCCTCGTGGGCGACTCTACCTGATGCGTGGCTTGTACGATGGGGAACTGGACCTGACAGAAGAAATCAAGGGATCCCTGGATCGCTGTCTGGGTTGCCGTGCCTGTGAGACGGCTTGTCCTTCAGGAGTGCCATACGGAGAGCTACTGGAGAAAGCCCGAGGTGTAATCCATGAAACCTCTTCACAGGGTGTGATTGAGCAGACTCTACGAACTGTTTTGCTCAAGGGACTCTTCCGTTCTACCTTTCTGCTCTCCACAGCCAGTAAGCTTCTTAAGCTCTATGCACTGACAGGACTACCCAAGTTGATCACCAATACTGCGTTGGGCAAGTTCCTACCCAAGTCTTTCGTTTTCCAGCAGCATCTGCTTCCTGACTGCTCCGGACGCTCCTTCAAGCAACAGCACGCCCACGACGATCTGCAAGCCGTAGCAGGAACCAAGTCACTGGGCAGGGTGGGGCTCTTCACCGGATGCGTAATGGATGTCTCCGAAGCTGCGGTGCACGAATCCACTGTGCGTCTGCTGCGCGCCATTGGCTACGACGTCGTTGTTCCAGAAGAGCAAGGTTGCTGTGGGGCACTGCATGTTCACAGCGGAGACCGCATTACCGCAAGAGAGCTGGCAGAAACTAACCGGCAGGCCTTTGCTGAGCACAACTTTGATCTGGTCGTTACCAACGCAGCCGGATGTAGCGCTCAACTCAAGGACTATCACCATCTATTCCCAAAGAGCGATCCTGGGCACAACAAGGACTGGAAGGGCCTGAGCAGTAAGATTGTTGACATTCTTGAACTACTTTCCCGGCACCCTGAAGAAGTTACTCAACTCTCCTGGCGACAAGACGAAGACGTCGTACTTTACGATGCTCCATGCCACCTGATGCATGCTCAGAAGATCGACGCCAACCCACGTCAACTGGTCAATAGTCTACCCGGAGTGCAACTCGTACCATTGACGGAATCCAACTGGTGTTGTGGTTCTGCGGGCATCTACAATCTACTTCAGCCCGAGTTGGCTGGAGATGTACTCAAACGCAAGATTGACTCAGTCCGTGAAACCTTAGAAGCCAATCCCAAAGCAACCACCCTGGTCACTGGGAATCCTGGCTGTCTCTACCAGATCCGAGCTGGTATTCGTGAAGCCAAGCTCCCCTTGCGAGTGATCCATCCTGCCGTCTATCTCGCTGAACGTCTACAGGGCTAAATTCCTTCTGGGGGACAACTTTCCTCTGTCCCCCATCCACTCTTCGCCTACGCTCTCGACTGCCAAGTCCTCAAGAATCACGATTCTTCGCCTCGTAACCCAAGACGCAACCTCCTTTTTCAAAAACCTCTGCGTTGAGAACAAGAAATAATCAGGAGTGTGGTAAATCGATGGGAGAGAAATATTGAGGAAAGATTTTTGGAATCAACAAGAAAAGAATAGACCTAGCGGCCACTGCGTACAGAACTCTTGAACTGGCTGATGATTTGATTTCGCTTGTGTAGCATCTGCTTGAGTTGGAGATTCTCTTGCTCCAGCATGACAACCCTTGACTTCAATTGACCGACCTCGCTCTCGTCATATTCCACTTCTGCAACTGGATCTTCATACTGACGATCTGTCGGGAACAATTCACCCTGCTCTTTCTCCTCAGGCGCTACCTGAAAAAAGGAAACCTCCTTGTCTAAATCATATACTTCTTGAGACTCCTCATCTTTCTCAAGATCGTAGTAACGTAGATGATCGACCACCTGATCCTCTCTGCGATCCAACAGCAGCCAAATAAGTAGAGCGGGCATGGCGATGATCAAATAGAGCAGCAGCCCTGCGAAAATCGCGACAATCACGTTAATTTCGAGCTCTTCTCCACCAATCCCAGAGACAACCTTCTCCGACGAGCCAGAAAACTCAGTAAAGCCGAAATAAACACCGATCAAACACAACAAGGACCAAAAAATCAGTAGCCATTTGGCAAAATTTCTCATGCCTTTGTATCCAGATTTTTGAAGGAAGAACGGTGGGGTTTTGAGAGATTGAACATACCAAGATGGAAGTATCGGTTCAAATGATTTCCAGTTTGAACCAAACTTCTATTGAGTGGTTGCTAGCGAGAATCTTGGGGTGCGAAAAAAGGATTTGTATCAGGTGAATTCCCGCCCTGTTGTCAAGTTCAGTGCAGGTTATGCTTGGTTCCAAGCTCAGGCTCACTGTCATCAACGACTGTGCAGATAACCCACTCAAGGGTCGTGATTCGCTGTTCTAGCTGCTTGATCTTGTGGTCCTGCACTTCTAGCAATGCTTGCAGTTCGCGGTTAGTTTTACCTTCCATTTATTCCCTTGGTGGTCAGCACTCTTAATGAAGCACTATGGCGCATCCATCTGCGTAAATTCTAATTGATCTATCGTGTATGCGGCACAATCTGGGCCACCAATCACTCAAAACAAAAGATTTAAAAAATTTTGAATCTCACAACGCCCTAACTGAGAAACTCCAAACTGTTTCTTTCCACAAACAAACTCAGCAGCTTTGGCATTCTGGAAAGAAAGTTTTTTTCTGGTTGTCTCTTCGCAAACTGAAGTTCATTCTGGAAAATCATCTTTTCACAGCAGATTTCGCTACTCTTTCCGCAAAGTTCCAAATCATCTTAGCTAACAACAGTCTCGACAACTCTGCACACTACTACAACCCAACACCTCTTGCTCGCTCATGTTTTCTTGGTTTGAAGATCGTCTGAACCCATTTCCCAATGAAGAACCAACTCAGCCACCCCAAGGACTGGTAGCCTTCTGTTGGCACTACGCCAAGCCTGCAGGCCCCTGGTTATTCCTGATGTCGGCCATCACCGCACTAATTTCCATTGGAGAGGTCTACCTGTTTGGATTTCTGGGCAACATCGTGGATTGGCTGGCGGCAAGTGGACAGGAAGGATTTCTGGAGCGTGAGGGGGGCAAGTTGATCTGGATGGGGGCTGTACTGCTGATCGGCCTACCAACAATCGTCCTGCTGCAATCTCTGCTGATTCACCAGACGCTGCTCGGCAACTTCCCGATGATCGCCCGTTGGCAGATGCATCGCTACCTACTCCGGCAGAGCATGGGCTTCTTCGCTAATGAATTTGCTGGCCGAGTCGCCACCAAGGTGATGCAGACCTCGCTCTCCATTCGTGAAAGCGTGATGAAGCTGCTCGACGTCTTTGTCTACGTGAGTGTCTACTTCATATCAATGATGGTGCTGGTCGCTTCCGCAGACTGGGTACTGGCGTTACCGCTACTGCTGTGGGTAATTGTTTACACCACACTCATTCGCTACTTCGTACCTAGGCTCAAGAAAGTCTCCAGTGACCAAGCAGACGCTCGTTCGTTAATGACTGGACGGGTTGTTGATAGCTACACGAACATCACCACGGTCAAGCTGTTCTCCCATGCGGGTAGGGAAGCCGCTTATGCCAGAGAGAGCATGGAAGGTTTTCTGGGAACCGTGCATCAGCAGATGCGACTGGTGACCCAGTTTCAGTTCGCAGTTTACTTCAACAACGCCTTCCTGGTGTTTGCCGTATCCGCTCTGGCCATTTGGCTCTGGCTTGGATCTGTGGTGTCCGTTGGTTCAATCGCCATTTCGATTGCGCTGTGCCTGCGCATCAACGGGATGTCACAATGGATCATGTGGGAGGTCTCTGGCCTATTCGAAAACATCGGGGTCGTACATGATGGCATGACGATGATGGTCAAGCCACATGAAGTCGTAGATCAGCCAAAAGCCCAACCGCTGGATGTGCCACGAGGGCAGATTGAGTTCGAGCATATTGGCTTTCACTATGGGAAGGCCAGCGGCGTGATTGATGACTTTTCTCTGAAGATCACATCTGGCGAAAAAATTGGTCTGGTAGGACGCTCCGGAGCCGGCAAGACTACACTGATGAACCTACTCCTGCGCTTCTATGACCTGGAACGAGGACGGGTTTTGATTGATGAACAAGACATCGCCCAAATGACGCAGGAGAGTCTGCGTAGCTGTATTGGTGTGGTCACTCAGGACACTTCGCTGCTGCATCGCTCCATTCGTGAGAACATCGCCTACTCCGCTCCAGAAGCAACTGATGAGCAAGTGATCGAAGCAGCTCGCAAGGCCAATGCCTGGGACTTCATTCAGGAGCTGGAGGATTCAACAGGTCGGAAAGGTCTGGATGCCCATGTCGGTGAGAGAGGTGTGAAACTCTCCGGAGGGCAGCGTCAGCGGATTGCGATCGCTCGAGTCTTTCTGAAAGATGCTCCAATTCTTGTACTGGATGAAGCAACCTCTGCGCTGGATTCAGAAGTCGAGGCCGCCATCCAGGAAAATTTATTTCAATTGATGGAGGGCAAAACCGTGATTGCCATCGCACATCGACTCTCCACGATCGCCCAGCTGGACCGTTTGGTTGTGATTGATGCAGGCAACCTGATCGAGTCCGGTAGTCACGAAGAGCTGGTCCAGAATTCCCGTATCTATGCCGATCTCTGGGCTCGTCAATCTGGTGGGTTTCTAGCTCCGGAAGAATACGAAGAGAAAACTCAGGCAGCCTGAAACATTTTCTCTGGTTCTTCCAGTTAGTTTATGAACCCACTCACTTGCGAATTCATCACTTCTCCGTTGATATTGGTTGATTGTCTCCACTCTCTAGGCTGGAGACCTCAACTAAGCTTAGCACATTCAATTCGCAGCAGATTTCAAACGAGGTAGTGAGGAAATGACAGCAGAGAAACAAACCGATCTGTACGTCTCGTGGGACGAATACCACAAAAAGATCGAAGAGTTAGCCATCAAGGTGTATCAAGACGGATATGACTTCAGTCAGATCGTTTGTATTGCAAAGGGCGGATTGCGGGTAGGAGATATTTTTGCACGGTTGTTCGACAAGCCCCTCGCCATTCTTTCTGTGGAATCATATCGGGGCGATGGTGTGAAGAACGAGCAGGGTTCAATGACCTTCTCCAGAGATCTCGCTCAAACCACTCCGAACCTTGGAAGCCGGGTGATCCTTGTGGATGATCTGGCAGACTCAGGCATCACTCTGGAAAAAAGCCTGAAGTGGTTGAATCATTTCTACGGATTCTATCTAGACGAAGTCCGCACCGCCGTGCTCTGGATGAAAAGCGTTTCACAGTACAAACCAGACTATTACGTAGATTATCTTGAGGACTCTCCCTGGATCCATCAGCCGATGGAAAAGTATGAATCGATGAGCGTGACAGATTTGATTTAAGTCTTCCATCGCATACACTGGTAGTTCCGATAGGCCAAAGTAGGATTGATCGAAAGCGACTGGAACCCCATAGAACTGCTGGTTAGTATCAAGTTTGTGGTTCCAGTTTCCCTACTGGGCAAAGTTATACTGACTCTCAGCGTTG
Organism: uncultured Pseudomonadota bacterium; assembly: GCA_913056375.1. Lineage (GTDB taxonomy): Bacteria > SAR324 > SAR324 > SAR324 > NAC60-12 > JCVI-SCAAA005. Next base: position 26,693 of record CAJXNF010000004.1, read on the forward strand.
TTGCTACTTAACCCCAAAGGCGCCTTATGTTCACAAAAAACATCCGATTCCAGTATCAAAATCGTCTTATAAATAACAAATTTGTTACATATTTTGGAATCACAGCGAGTATTCTTTTACTGAGTTCTGCTGCTGCCTTCAGCAATCAAGATTCACCAGACTTAAAATCGGACACATGTAGTCGGCTGGGAGGCTTTGCACGGATGGTGATGCAGACGCATCAGACAGGGGGTTCGTTGGGTGAGTTCAGAACTTCCTTGAAAGCGATGAAGGTAGCTAAGAGAGGAGAGAAAGCGATTTGGGAATCTCGTACAAAATCAATGGGTAACTCCGTAGTGGATGCAGCTCCCAACTACTATCAGAAATGGAAGGATCGCAGGAGAAACCCAGAGATTGCCATTGCCTTTGGACAATTCATCCAACAGGGTTGCTTAGAGCGGTTTGTAGAGTAGCAGTTTGGAGGTCCCGGAAATTCCTAAAGATCCTCTCCTTCGGGAGTTGGGCCATTGTGATCGCTCTAGGCAAGTAATTTCTTAGCCAATTGCCCTCCTGTTCAGAGCCAGGAACACATCAAAAGAGTTCGCTGCATTAGCAGGCTCTTCTGTCCTTTTGACTCGTCCGTCTGAATCTCCAAAGAGGAGCTTGTTTAAGGATCGAATCGACTTCTTTTCTGGGTGCGGAGAAATTCTTGCCACGTCCTACTCCTTTCGTCTGCTGAGGTTAAAGAAAACGCCCTGCTCTACACACTCCATGCCGTTTTCTCAACCAACAACACAAGAAATTTCATTATACACAGACCACCCCGGATGACAGGGTAAGAGTCCCTGTTTTAGCCACCATCCTTATTCACACACCTCCATCTTCCCCACAAAAAATCTTACAACCTTGGTATCATGCTTTTGCTGGAAAATCCTTTTCCGGAAGGGCACCACCGAGTGTGATCAAAAAAGTTCATACCTTTAGGGAGCAAAGCTTATGGAGGCATCACTGACAGAAGTCTTGGTCATGTTTGTTGACTCACTCTTCAACGAGGACGGGGCTCGTGAGATCACCCTCGGAATTATAACTGACCTTATTCTAATCATTTTCGCCTTTCGGACCTACACTCCCGCTACCTGGAGAGAGATTCGTCAAAGAAAATCCTCGTGTGGTTGCTACACCTACCATCTCTATGTTTACGCAGGAAAAATTCTAGGGATCAATATGATAAGTGAATCGTATATCTATAGAAAGTGGTTTGCACAATCTGACTGCACGGATGAGAGCCTTGAGATGACCGCAACTCACTGGAACAACGATGCACGAATGAAGTTTTCTCTGCTTGGTGGTTTGTTTTGGGAACAATACACTGTCAGATGGATTTGGAGTAATCGAGAATCCCTGAACTATTCACACTGGGATCATTATCACCAAAATGAGTTCCGATACTTGGACATCAAGGACTGAATGTAATGGCGAGTGTCATTCTCATGAAAACTCAGAAAATTGAGGCAGCATACGATTGTTGAGGCTTCAGTCAGTTACCAATCTCTCTGGATATCTTAGAGCGGAGTATGAGGATGACTTGGGATTGGCGACGGGAATTTGGATTTAAATTGGGACCCACATTCACTGATTGCCCAAAAACTTGTTTTCTTTCCAGAGTCCTCTTTCTACTCGTCCGTCTGGATAGGTCATTGTTCCCCGACCATCTATTTTGCCGTACTTGTATTCCCCTACGTATTTCTGACCTGATGGATGAGTCAGAGTCCCCTGACCGTGTTCTTTACCATTCTTGACATCCCCAACGTACTTTATGCCACTTGGCAAAGTGAACGTCCCTTTTCCGTCCGGTTTACCTTTTTTGAAGTCACCCACGTATTTCAAGCCATCTGGACGAGTTAATGTACCCTGACCATGCATCCAATCGTCCTGAAATTCTCCAGTGTATTTCTGACCTGATGGATGGGTCAATGTACCCTGACCATGCATCTCACCGCTCTTGAATGTACCCGTGTATACCTGACCGTTTGGGAATGTCTTTGTGCCCTGACCATTGAATTTACCATTCTTGAAAGAACCCTCGTACTCCAAGCCGTCTGGATCAGCATAACTCCCTTCTCCATCGGGTAATCCATTCTTGAAGGAACCTACGTATTTCGTTCCACTTGGCAAAGTCAAAGCTCCCTCTCCGTGCTCTTTGCCATCCTTGAAAGAGCCCTCGTATTTCAAACCATCTGGTAAGGTCGAGATTCCTTGGCCACTGAATTTGCCATCCTTGAAAGAGCCCTCGTATTTCAAACCATCTGGATCAGCGTAACTCCCCACTCCGTTCGGCAATCCGTTACGGATTTCTCCAACATACTCATGGTCGCTTTCTGAGTTTCTGCTTGTTTTCCAGCTGGCTGGATCGGACTCTTGCCCATTCTTAGTATTGTCCTCACCAATGTAGAGCGTTGCTGATGTGATTTTTGGCGGCTTTTGCTCCAATGGTTCTTTGCCGATGAACTTTCCATCGCGCCAGAAGCCACTGAACACTCGTCCCTCGGGTAAAGTCATGGTCCCCTGACCGTTCCTTTTACCGTCCTTGAAAGAACCTACGTATTCAACTCCACTTGGAAATGTCTCGGTTCCCTGGCCATTCGGCAATCCGTTGCTGACTTCTCCAACATACTCATGGTCACTCACCAGATTTCTGCTTGTTTGCCAACTGGCCGGATCAGACTCTTGGCCACTCTTGCTATCATCATCACTGATGTAAAGGGTGACGGTTTTTGCTTGAGGCCACAGAGTTGCGTCATTGAAAACCAGCAACACAAGAAGGATGGTCAACAGACTTTTTATTTTTCTCATCACAAGTCAGTGAAATGGTTAGTCCACCTCATTCTACTGTCACCTTCAATTATCTGAAAAGAATCTGTAACAAGATAAATTTTTATATACCAATAGACAATTTATCAGATTTTCTGAAGATCTCTCCACATCAATCACAAAATAGCAGTGTCATCGTGCGATTGTTCCACCACATCAATCAGTGCTGTGGTCAACGCTGTCAGTTCAAGATATCTCGGTGCGGAGAACGAAGATGCTTTGGAATTGGCGATGGGGATTCGGATTTGATGATGAAAAAATGCACTCAAAATTCCCTCTATACTAGATAGATACTAGTCTGGAGCAATTTGACTTCGTGACAGGTGGGGCTTGAATTCTCTA